>JAIOPL010000027.1 GCA_021413925.1 Verrucomicrobiota bacterium | reverse complement strand
GCCCCTTCCGCTCCGTTGCCTGCTACCCCAATCTCCCTGCCATTGACCAACAACCAAAACACCAACACCATTACCAAACACTCACGTCATGTGTTACCCATGTCCTGAACCAAATGTGTTACCTATGTCCTGACCCGTGCCCGTCCCGGATAACCAATCTCCTATTCCCTAGATCCTATAACCCATCCCCGATTACCTATCTCCGCACTACGCGCGGGGATGAGCGGCATCATAGGAACGCTTGAGACGCTCCGTCGTGACATGAGTGTAGATTTGTGTGGTGGTCAGGCTGGCATGCCCCAGAAGTGACTGCACGCTGCGCAGGTCCGCCCCGTTGTCCAGTAAGTGCGTGGCAAATGAGTGGCGCAGCTTGTGGGGACTGAGGGTGGCTGGGAGTCCTGCCTCGCGCACATACTTCTTGAGCAGTAGCCAGATGGAGCGGTGACCGAGGCGCTTCCGGCTCTTGTTGAGGAAGAGAGGGCCGCCCTCAACCTTTGCCTGATGGCGGTAGTGAGAGAGGGCTTTAAGAGCCAGTCCTCCCACTGGCACGATCCGCTCCCGAGATCCCTTGCCCATCACCCTAACGGTCTCCCCGATCGGATCGAGGTCTCGCACGTCCAGTTCAGCCAATTCGGCAAGTCGTAGACCTGAAGAGTAGAAGAGCTCCAGAATCGCCGCATCACGAGCTGCCATCCACTCGGGGGCCTGTTTTGATTTCAAACCAGCGGCGGGTTTTTCCATCAGTGTCGTCACTTGGGGGATGGTGAGGAACTGCGGGAGTTTTTTCTCCAATTTCGGAAGCGAAACCAGTTTCAGTATATTTGTAGGAATGATGTTCCGGTCGGAGAGGTGGTTGAAAAAACTGCGCAAGGCGGCAAAAGAGAGCCTGATCGTAGCACGGGAACGATCCCGCTTCATCAGGTCGAAGAGATAGGCTCTGAAGTCCTCCGCCGTTGCCTCAGTCCATGCCAGAGAGGGACGAAAGGCTCGGAACTGACCGAGTGCCTGCCTGTATGATCGGAGCGTCTGAGGAGAGTAGTTCTTCCCGTTGTCTAGGTAGTCGAAGAACTCCTCGGAGAGGGGATCGGACTCTTCCCGATCATGAAGAGATTTTTTATTTACGCTGAGAGGGCTCATCTCGGTAGTCATAGTATGTCATGGAATAGCGAGAAGAGTCCAAAATAGGTTATGGGGAATTGGTGATGGGTTATCGGAAAACAGCCTTTGGGAAAGGAGAGTTATCGTCACGAAGATGGACCCGTAGGGCGTACCTTGTGGGAATCAAGCGAGTACAAATTGGTAATAGGTGATAGGGAGGAGTTGATCAGGGCGGTTAGTTTGAGAATGATGCCTTTGTATTCCCTATCCCCGATGCCCTATACCCAATGGCCGATTCCCAATTAACCATCGGTTTCCTGCGACGCGGATATTCCCCGACTGGTGGAGTTGAGGCTTATCTCAAGGGATTAGCCGAAGGATTGAGAGGGGAGGGGCATCGGGTCGTTCTGCTGGGAACCTCGGAATGGCCTAAGGCTGAATGGCCGGGTGGAGAGATCATTCGCTGCAAGGGAGGTAGCCTCTCCCAGTACAGTGCCGAGGTAACAAGGCAAAAGGCCTCTCCTGACAACCGGTTTGATTTGATTCTTTCCGTGGAGAAAGTTCCGGGTTGCGACCTCTACCGGACTGATGAGGGTCTTCATGCGGCATGGATTGAACAGCGCTCCCGACATATCGGACTCTGGGCCCGGTTCTTTCAAAAAATCAGTCCGAAGCACCGAGAGAAGCTCCGCCTTGAAAGGCAACTCTTCACTCCGGAAAAAACTAGGCGAGTGATCTCCCTATCTCACAAGATCAGCGGCGAGATCAGCGCTCTCTATGGTTATCCGGAGGAGCAAATCACCTTGATCCGGAACGGTGTGCCGAGTCGTGAGGCAACCACTCATGAGGAAAGGGAAATCGCCCGCCGAAAACTCGGGATTCCGGCGGATGAAAAGGTTGTTCTCTTTGTCGGCACCGGTTGGGAGCGCAAGGGACTCAGATTCGCCATCGATGCGGTTGAATCGTTGAGGGATCCTATGGTGAAACTGTTCGTGGCAGGAAAGGGGAATGAGAAGCGCTATGCGTCTCCCTCCGTGCGTTTCCTTGGAAGTGTCAGTCAGATGGCGACGATCTATTATGCGGCCGATATTATTCTCTTCCCGACGATCTTCGATCCCTTCCCGCTGGCTACGCTGGAGGCCTTGAGCGCGGGTCTTCCGGTGATCACCACAGCTGCAAATGGAGTTTCGGAAATTATGACTCCGGGAGTGCATGGCGAAGTAATCGCCGAGTCTTCTGATAGTGCAGCTCTCGTCACCGCCCTTCACAAGTGGCTTGGGATTCTCAGTGACCCGGTTCAGGCCGATCAAGCACGCAACGCATGCGCCGCTCTCGCCTCAGAGTTTACGCTGGAGCGAAACTTGAAGGAGACTCTTGCAGTCATCCGCGAGGTGATCGCGGAACGGGAGTGACCCGTCAGGAAATCCGCTGGACGGAGACTTCGACAACCATCTTGCGCGTTCCCTTCCCACGGAAGGTTCCTCCCACAGGACGAATGTCACCGTAGTCACGTCCCACCGCCAGCTTCACATAGCGGGTATCAGCCTCTCGTCGATGGGTCGGATCATATCCCTTCCATCCGTAATCAGGGATGAAGACTTCGAGCCACGCATGGCTGGCCTCGATCTCTCCGGGGAGCTTGTGCTGGTTGAGGAAATAGCCACTGACATAGCGGGCTGGAATGCCGTGAGTCCGGCAGATTCCCAGCATCAGGTGGGCAAAGTCCTGGCAGACGCCCTGCTTTTTCTTGATCACCTCGGTGGCGCGGGTGTTCACGTTGGTGGAAAGCGGGGTGTACTTGTAGTTGCGATGGATATATTCGCCGATTGTCGCGGTGTCATTCCAGACATCGCTCACTCCACCGGGCAGTGCGTCAATGGCTTCCCTCCAGACATCGGCCTCCAGGGAGACGAATTCCGAGGCGTGCAGGAAGTCGAAGTTCTGCTCCCTCACCGAGGGTTCTTCCAGGCTCTTTACTCCCGCTTCGGGAATGGGGCCTCGCGTCTCTGGGATAGTCTGAACCTCCGATTCCGCCAAGACCTCGAGTGATTCATGGGGTTGGGGGACATCGAAGTAATGAACGCAGTTGGCGTAGAAATCGGGATAGTCACGCACGGAGGAGGCAGGATCGATCTTAAAGCGAAAATTCCGGCATTGCTGAAGCGTGTCGGTGATCGGCTGCAAGCGTGCCTCGTTGAAGCTATCCTGGACCGCCCCCTCGTAGGTGTAACGAGTGAGATGGGAGATCGAGAGAAGGATCGGCTCCGTCCATGGAACCTTTGCACCCTTGCTCTCCGTTGTACTGGAAGATTGGGAAATCATTGCTGTTGCTGCATCTGCTGCTGATGAAGGAGGATCTCCGCCTGGTTGTCCACAGGCGGATGGTGCATGTATTCTCGGTAGATGTGGTCGTCGAGTTGGTCGAGCGTGGTCTGGATGAGCTCGAGAAACTGATGGAGACCGGTATCAAGGATCTCCTCGATGGTCATGAAATTCATGTCGGAGAGAAGCTTTCCGAAGGCCCGTTCCTCCGGGCTCTTGTATTCGCGCCGTTCCTTGCCGCTCAGGCGGTGGAGATCCTCGTCGAGATGCTGCATGCAGGCACGGATCGAGCGAGGGAAAGTGGTCGAGAAAATCAGAAACTCTGCCACCTTCTTCGGAAGGATGTCCTCGACGTGGAAGCGGCGGTAGGCCTCCAGGGCGCTGGCCGAGCGCAGTATCGCTTGCCACTGGGCCGCATCCACGGCTCCTCCCACATCCGCTACGCTTGGCAGCAGGATATGGTATTTCAGGTCAAGGATGCGCGAGGTCTTGTCGGCGCGCTCCAGGAACTTGCCGAGATTGATGAACTCGTACCCCTCGTTGCGGGTGAAGGTCGATCCGGTCAGTCCCTGGAAGAGGTGGGAGTATCTCTTGATCTGCTCGTAAAATTCATGGGCTCCCGTCTGCCAGACCTCGCGGGCGTTACTCGACTTCAGGAAGAGGTAGCATTCATTGAGCGTCTCGAACATCTCCAGCGAGATCTGATCACGGACCTGACGCGCATTCTCACGTGCGGAGAAGAGGCATGAGATGATGGAGTTGGGATTCTCTTCCCTGAAGGTCAGGAACTCGGTGACGCTTTCGCTATCAGCTTTCTCGTAGAGCTGGAAGAAGGTCTTTTCATTGCCGGCTGAGCAGAGGATGGGGAGCCAGTGTTTCTCGAGCTTATCGTCATCAAAGTCCGCAAAATCGAGCATCAGTTGGAGGTTCACGTCGAGCAGGCGGGCGACATTCTCTGAGCGCTCGATATAGCGGCTCATCCAGTAGAGGGAATTGGCCACGCGGGAGAGCATGACGAGGCTGTCGCGCCGGTTCGAAATCGGCTTCTGGGGCGCGGGGATAAGAGGTTCGCTCATGAGGAAAAGAGAGTGCTGTGGAAAGGATTGTTTAATTAGGAATCACCATGGAGTACCCAGGTATCCTTGGAGCCGCCGCCCTGCGACGAATTCACGACCAGCGAGCCCTTGCGGAGCGCCACGCGGGTGAGGCCCCCGGGAGTGACGGTGATCTTTTCCCCATAGAGGATGTAAGGACGCAAATCGACATGGCGCCCTTCGAAAGCACCTCCCGTCTCAGTGTTGCACCAGGTGGGATGACGTGAGAGGGAGATCGGGTGCTGGGCGATGAAGTTGCGGGGATTGGCTTGGATCTGCTCTCGGAAACTCTCGATCTCCTCCTTGCTGGCCCAGGGGCCCATGAGCATGCCGTAGCCACCCGCTTCGTTGGCCGACTTGACCACGAGCTTCGCAAGGTTCTCCAAGATGAAGCCCCGATCCTGCGATTCGCTTGCCAGGTAGGTGTCGACATTCGGCAGGATCGCCTCCTCGCCGAGGTAATATTTGATGATTTTCGGGACGAAGTAGTAGACCACCTTGTCGTCGGCCACGCCGGTGCCGATGCTATTCGCAAGGCTGACATTGCCTGAGCGGTAGGCATGGACAAGGCCGGGAACTCCCAAGAGAGAGTCGGGCCGGAAGACAGTGGGATCAAGGAAGTCGTCGTCGATCCTGCGGTAGATGACATCGACGGGAACGAGTCCCGAGGTCGTACGCATGTAAACGCGTGCATCCCGGACGAGCAAATCGCGTCCCTCGACGATGGGAATGCCCATCTGGCGAGCCAGGAAGGCATGCTCGAAGTAGGCGCTGTTGAAGACGCCCGGTGTCATCAGAACGACGTTCGGTTGTGCACTCCCGAGCGACGGGGGAGAAATATACTGGAGGACCTTGCGAAGGTCGGCTGCGTAGTTGTCCACTGGCTGTACGCGGGCATTGCGGTAGAGATCGGGGAAGGCGCGCTTGAGAGCAGCGCGGTTCTCGAGCATGTAGCTGGCACCCGAGGGGCAGCGGAGATTATCCTCCAGAACGAGGTAATTCCCATCGCGGTCGCGGATCAGATCGGTGCCGCAGACGTGGACATAGATATCTTTCGGGACATTGAATCCCATGAACTCACGGCGGAAATGCTTTGCTCCAAGGATGTAGTGAGGGGGAATGATCCGGTCCTTGAGGATCTTCTGGTCGTGATAGATGTCGTGCAGGAAGAGATTCAGGGCGGTGATCCGCTGGATCAGTCCCTTCTCGATCCGCTGCCACTCGGTATCGGGGATGACCCTGGGCACGAGATCGAAGGGAAAGATCCGCTCGGTCCCCTGATCGTCGTTGTAGACCGTGAAGGTTACCCCGCTGCGCATGAAGGCGAGATCGACTGCAGTCTGCTTGCGCCGATGCTCCCCGCTATCTAGGTGCTGGAGCCGATCAGCGACGCGCTGATAGTGGGGTCGGACACCATGCCCCCCCTCCGTGAACATTTCGTCAAAAAAGTCTTCCGTTTGATAGTTGTTCAGGAGCATGGGAGAGTTTGTGTAGGATAATGCCGCATGATGGGGATGGAAGTCAGTTCCCAGTTCCTCAGGGGAAGAAGGGATAACTGAGAAAAGCAACTATCGGGCCAAGAAAAAGAGGTGATCTGAGGATTATTTCTGCTGAAGTAAGCTGCTGATCTTTAGTTGGTAATCATTACGGGCATTGAGCGCCTGAAGGCATCCCTTGCGATCGATCAGCCAGAGTGTGGGGATGGTGTTGATTCCGAAGCGTCGGGCGATCGTGTTATCCCATCCCTTGCCGTCAAAGAAAGTGGGCCAGGTGACATTCAAGGACTGCATTGCGGAGCGCAGATCGGTGCGATCCCGGTCGAGGCTTATTGTCACGACTTTCAGTGCCGGAATCTCGGCTGCATACCGTGAGAAATACTGCATCCAGACCAGGCAGGGGGCTGATTCCGCCGACCAGAAGATCAGGGCAACGACATGTCCCTTTTCCTTGGAGAGGTCAAACTGCTCCCCCTCCGTGGTGGTGAAACTAAGATCCAATGGCTTACCCAGCTGGGTAAGTCGTTTCCTGTCATCCTGAAGGCGCTGTGTGAGGCTCTCCTCCCTGCTCAGGGTTAGAGCCTGCTCGATGAGCTTGGCTTTCTCTTCCGGATGGTTGTCGCAGAGCGCGGCTGCCTCTGCCAGAAGGCGTGGGGCCCGTCGATCCTGGGGAAATTCCGTCGCAAACAGGCGCGCGTAGGTGGTCGCGTTCTCGCGACGCTGGTCTGCTGTGTCGCCGAGATTCTGCCACTGGAGGGAGAGACGGCGAAACATCGTCTCGGCATGTTGGGAATCATCCGGAGCCTGCTTTTCCAGGATTTTCAGTTTCTCGAGTGCTTCGGTGACTGCGGGAGGGTTGCTGTCCAGCGACGCCAGCTTAGCCTGGGCCACGGCGAGTCGTACTTTGGCTTCGTAGGCATGGGGATCCTTGGATGATGCTTTGACCTCCTTGGACTCCTTGGACTCCTTGAGGAAGGCTTCATTTGCTGCAATCTGCGCCTCGAAGTGCGCCTTCATGGCCAGTTTTGCCTTCCTGGGATCGGGTGAGAGTCGCGTCACCGGTTGGTCGAGATCGGTCACCCGTGACCAGTCAGCACGCAAGCTGTCAATTTGTAGAATGGGTAGAGTGAGTAGACCGATCAACAGCAGGAGTACTCGTTTGTAGGGTATCGTCATGGAATGGTTGGGGTAGTTATGGAGGGAGACGTCGTCGGGGGATTCCTTAGTGTGAGATAGACGGGGCAATGATCGCTCGCCTCGTTCCAGAATGACGGACGGGCAATGCCTGACTGACCGGAATCAACCTCTCCCTCCAGTTTCTTGGAGACCATGATGTAGTCAATGCGCGAGTAGACATCGGCGTATGGCCAGAATTCCGTCCAGAATTCCCCGCGGTCGTCCGCAAGGGGCAGGGCCTTTAGGCTATCTGGCCACTCCGGTTTGCCCATGATCTGCCAGATCGCTTTTTCATTCTTCGTGTCATTGAAGTCCCCCATCAGGACAAGACGTGCCGAGGGATCCGTTCGCAGGATGTCCCTCACATAACGCCTGAGATACTGCGACTCGGCTAGGCGTAGGTCTGCCTGATCATATTCCGCAACTTCCAACTTGGCCTTCAGATGGACGCAAAGAATACGAATCCTCTCTCCTCGGACGGGTTCCACCGTGACATCCAGAATACCGCGAGGACTGCGCAAGGTCACCCCATTCACCCTGAGCGGCAAATCATTCTGCGAATGATGCTCCACGATCGGGGTGCGGCTGAGCAAGGCGATATGACGACTGGTGTCGCCTGCCTGCAGATACTCGCTGTAGGGGAAGTCGAGACCTGCTTTGCGGAGACGCCTTTGCAGGTCTAAGAATTGCCCAGGCTCCCCCATCTCTTCCAGGCCCAGAACATCGGGCCTGATCGATCCGATCATCCGCACTACCGCATCCCGCTCGGATTCCGGCTTGCCAGCCTTAGCTCGAAGCTTGCCGTCGATCCGACGCGGCATGGTGATGTAGTTCTCCACATTGTAAGAAGCGATTCGAAATCCATTCGTCCCCTCGGCATGGAGCGAACCTATATAGCTTAAAAAACAAAAGACGATCCCTAGCGCAGAGATCGTCTTCATGAACCGGTCTTAGATATCTTTATCGATGCTGACGATTCTGACGATTCGATCTTCAGGCAGGCTTCTGCTCGTCCTTGGTAGGAGCCGGGGTGGCTGGATGGGATTCCGCGGAGACGACGGGAGTGGAGGCGGCGATCGTGGGAGTGGCTGGAGAGGCTGGAGTCGCAGGAGATATGGATGGTTTTGACACTTCCTTGTCGAACTCATCCTTTGCCTTCTTGAATTCATTCACGCTCTGGCCTAAACCACGGGCGAGTTCCGGCAGACGCTTTGCGCCGAAGAGAACCAGGACGATCACCAGCAGAATGATCAGGTCTGGGCCACTCGGGATACCAAAGGCCAGGATAGGGTGGATGCCGAGCATTTGTGCGATCATCTGCATAATCTATCTCCTAACACTCCCTGCGATCCATGCAACAAAAAGTCCCATCCTTTATTGAGTTAGCGGCTTGCGGATACGATCAATTTTTCGGCGAGATTGTCAGGCGGCCGAATTGGGATTAGGAATAGATCTGACCATGGCAGCCCAGTTCCGCGATTATTACGAAACCCTAGGAGTCGCAAAGACATCCTCCGCCGACGAGATCAAGAGTGCCTTCCGCAAACTTGCCCGCAAGCATCACCCCGATCTGGCAAAGGACAAGAAGGCCGCTGAGGAGAAGTTCAAGGAGATCAACGAGGCCTACGAGGTCCTCGGCGACCCCGAGAAGCGCAAGAAGTACGATGAATATGGCGCCAACTGGCAGCATGCCGGCAACGGGTTCCCTCCCGGTGGTGGGGGTGGGCGTGGAGGTGCAGGCGCAGGTGGATTTGGAGGAAATTATGGAGGCGGAGGCGATGCCTCGGAGTTTCACTTTGGAGGGACGGGTTACAGCGATTTCTTTGAGCAGTTCTTCGGCACACGGCGAGGCAGGGGATTCAGCGGCGGCGGTGGAGGAGTCGATTTCGAGGAGACTCCTCAGCGTGGTCGCGATGTCGAGGCCGATATCCTGGTGACGCTAGAGGAGGTGCTGCACGGGGCTACCCGTCAGATCTCTTTCCGCAAGGGGAACTCTCCGGACATTCAGACTTATACCGTTAAGATCCCGAAGGGTGTCCGCGAGGGGCAGCGTATCCGTCTTGCCGGTCAGGGTGGATCGGGAGGTTCGCGCGGCGAGGCCGGTGATCTCTACCTCCGGGTTAAGCTCCAGCAGCATCCCGATTACCGCTTCGAGGGCTCTGACATCTATCACGAGGCCGATGTTCCTCCCTGGCAGGCGGTGCTCGGTGGTGAACTCACCATCCCGACACCTGATGGGAGAGCTAAGCTTAAGATCCCTGCAGGCACTCAGAACGGCCGCCAGTTCCGAATTCCGGGGAGAGGGCTTCCGGGCAAGGAGGCTCGTGGGGATTTCTACGCGGTGATTGAGATTTCAATTCCCGAATCGTTGACACCTGACCAGAAAGAGCTTTGGGAGAAACTCTCCAAACTCGGCTGACAAAACAGAGTTGAATGAGGTCGTTGTGGAAGTGAATTAAGGATTCATGAGCCTGTAACCTTTTCACCTTTAACTTTTTAACTTTCTCCACTCGTGTCCCATCTCGATTATCCCGAATCCTTTCGCGAACTGGTCCGCCAGTTCCGTAGGCTTCCCGGGATCGGTCCCCGGAGCGCCGAGCGGATCGCCCTCTGGATGATGCGTTCCCCCGACGCCAAGTCCGAGCAGCTGATCTCGGCAGTTTCCAAGGCCCGCGAGAGTCTGAAAACCTGCCGACTCTGCGGATTCTTCGCCGAGTCGGAAGAGTGTTCTCTCTGCCGGGACGAGGCTCGTGCGGGACGCGAACTCTGCATTGTGGAGACGGCGACCGATATCCTGCCGTTGGAGCGAACTGGGGTCTTTCGCGGGCGTTATCATGCCCTCGGTGGGAAACTCTCACCTCTGGATGGCATCGGGCCTGAGCAGCTACGTATCGGTGAGTTGCTTGAGCGCATCGGAGATGAGCGTCCCTCCGAAGTGATCTTGGCTCTGGGTGTCGATGTCGAGGGTGAGGCCACCTCCCATTATCTGGCCGAGATGATTGCACCGACCGGCGTCCACGTAACCCGGATCGCCCAGGGATTACCCGCTGGCGGGGGTGTCGATCAGGCCGATCAGATTACGCTCCACCGTGCCCTCGCAAATCGCGGTGCTTACGGAAGCAATGGGAGCAATAAGTCATTTCCTTAAGATTTCCTTAAGTATTCATGATTTTGCCCCGGTTACTCCTGCTCTGCGTCTGCCTTTTGCTTGCGGCTTTTCCCACCAGCGGGATAGCTGCCGTTGATGAGCGTCTCAATCCGCTGGTGACCCTCATGATCCAGAGGCTCCAGTTGTCACGTGAGGTTGCCTGGAGCAAATGCCAGGCTGGGATTCCTGTCGCCGATCCCATACGGGAGGCACGGATGCTGACCGATCTGAAGGTCGCCGGAAGGAAGGAGGGACTAACTTCCGAAGAGGTGACCAGATTGTTCATTCCCCAGATCGCCGCCTCGCGCCGCTATCAGGAGGAACTGATCGCCGGATGGCGTTCATGTATCGATGTACCCAAGATTAAGCCACTCGATCTTGCCACTGAAATCAGGCCGCGGTTGGACAAACTGAACCGAGAAATGCTCCGTCAGTGGGAGGTAGTCTGTCATACTCACCTAGACTGGGCGGACCGCGAAGAGGCGGAGCGGATGCTCCGGGATCGGGGAATCTCACCCGATGTCGCCAAGATCGCTGCCCGACCACTTGATCCTCAGGTCGCTCGGTGATTCCCAATCTTTTGTACGTTTTAACTTTTTAACCTTTTTAACTTCTTTAACCTTTCAATCCATGGCCACTCCAAAGATCGATCCAGCTCTCCATCAAGAGCGTAAGCCCGACTGGATCAAGGTACGTCTTCCGTCGAATCCTGTCTTTTTCTCGACCAAGGCGATGATCGCCGATCTCCGCCTTCATACGGTCTGCGAGAGCGCCCAATGCCCGAACCGCTGGGAGTGCTGGAGCGGGGGCACCGCCACCATGATGATCGCCGGAGATCGCTGCACCCGGGCCTGCGGATTCTGTGCAGTCGATACGGCCAAGCCCTTTGCCCTGGAGGAGGATGAACCTGAGCGGGTCGCTGAGGCGGTCCGTCGGATGAAGCTCAAGCACGTGGTTGTCACCGCCGTTGCCCGCGATGACATTCCCGATGGCGGCGCGGAGCATTTCGCCCGCACGATCCAGGCAATCCGTGACATGGATGCCTCGGTCATTATTGAGATCCTGACTCCTGACTTCAACGGCAAGGACTCTTCCTTGCAGATTGTCGTCGATGCTGCCCCTCATATCTTCAATCATAACCTTGAGACCGTGGAGCGTCTCACGCCGATGGTTCGTTCCCGGGCAAAGTACCGCCTCTCGCTGGATTTCCTGAAGCGCGCCCGCGCTCTTGCCGATGCACGCGATCAGAAAATGGTGACCAAGAGCGGCATCATGCTCGGACTCGGCGAGCAGGAGAACGAGATCTTTCAGGCGATGGATGACCTGCGTGAGGCCAATGTCAGCGTCCTCACCATGGGACAGTATCTCCGACCCAGCCCACAGCATCTTCCGGTAGTTGAGTACATCACCCCGGAGACATTCAACCTCTACGGCGAGATCGCCAGGAAGAAGGGATTCACTCATGTGGCTAGCGGTCCCTTGGTGCGGAGTTCGTACCATGCATCGGATTTTAATCCGATTGAGGGTTTGGCCGAGCAAGCAGGCCTGAACAGGTAAGGCTTAGGATATCGCCTCGCTCGCTCCTACGGCCTGGTATCGGAACAACTGCGGTGTTGATCGCTCGCCGTAGGACTACTACGGCTTGAACGGCACCTTGCCCTCGCAAAGCTGTGCCTCCTTTCAGTTTTGCCTTCGGCAACTTCTCTGCGCCTCATTCGAGAGGCTTGGTTCCCTTGACCTCCTTGCTCTTCATCTGATCTTCCGAGCCTTTTTAGTTTCGAGGATTTGGAGGGTTTGACATCCTCATGGTTTCATTTGATGACTTGATGCATGAGGACGACTGTTTCTATTTCGGACTCGCTGCTCGATTTGGCCAAGAAGCTCTCAAGGGAGAGGCGTTCGACCCTCGGAGAGGTGATCGAAGAGGCCCTCCGGGCGACGCTGGTTCCTCGATCTAAATCCTCCGTGATGGCGAAACGCCCCGTGCTGCTAACCTATAATGGCACTTGCCTGAGAGAAGGTGTGCGACTGGACTCCTGGGCCGAGCTGCTCGAGGTGATGGATTCCTAGCCGTAGGTCTTCAAACAGCCTACACCCTTGCTGCTGGCTCTAGAATTCGTGGAGTTGCTCCGTGGACTGGAAGGCGTGAAAATCCTGGCTCCCGGTGAAAAGCACTGGGCTATCTTTGCCAGTCTGTGCCGTGCCAGCGATGCCCGTGGAAATCTTGTTCCCGATGCCTACCACGCCGCGCTGGCCATAGAGACAGGGTGCGAATGGGTGACTTTAAACCCGAGCTCCAAAGTTGAGCAGAGCGATTTGACGCAACCTATTGACCGCAAAGAAGTCTTGTCGATTCTCGCCTGTATCAATCGATACGCCCTCGAAATCTCCGCAACTCCTATCGGCCACCATCTTACGCCAACGCATCTCTTTCATCTTCGGAGTTCGGGTTAAACCGTGGATTTGCGCGGTTTCAAGGACTTAGGGTTGTGCATCCGTCGGAGTAGTTTTGCGTTGGGGGCCTACCTGCAGTGAGGTTTTTTTGTAAAAACTCCTTGCGGACTCTTTTGGATTCATATACCGAACAAATGAACGGTATATGAATCTCAGCATGAATCTCACCTCACGACAGAGTGAAATCCTCTCTTTCATCCGCGACTGCGCGGAGGAGAGGGGAGGTATTCCCTCGGTGCGTGAGATCATGGCCCGTTTTGGATTCAGCTCTCCGGCCACCGTGGCGAGTCATCTGGATCTCATGGAAAAGAAGGGGGCCATTCGTCGCGAGGCAGGGCGTTCGAGGAATATCATTCTGCCCGATCGTGAGCTCCGGAAGTCCCGTCCGGAACTTCTCGAAGTACCACTTTACGGAATGATTCCTGCCGGTATCCCCGAGGGTCAAGAGCAGGAGGTAGATCGCTGCATCACCGTCGATCCGGAGACGATCAAGATTCCCCGGAATGCGAAGACTTTCGCCCTTGAGGTGAGGGGAGACTCAATGATCGGTGCCGGGATCCTGGACCGCGATGTCGTGATCCTGGAGCATACCGAACCTCGGAACCGCGATATTGTTGCCGCCCTGATCGACGGCGAGGTCACGCTGAAGCGCTATCTCGTGGAGGGAGGTGTTCCCTTCCTTCGTGCTGAGAACCCACTCTATCCCGATCTCATTCCTGCTCGGGAACTCCTGATCCAAGGAGTCTTCCGAGCGCTGATCCGTACCCATCTTCCACGTTAACCCAATACCAAATACCCATCACCAACCAACACCATGAAGACCGCCACCAAGTCCCCCATCCGATCCACCGATGAGCTCTGGCAATGGGCTGCCCTAAAGAGGACATCCTTGCATTCCCCGAAACCCTCCGCAGCTCGTGCCCTGACCCGTCACTCTTCCCAGATGGCCCAGGGGATCCTGAACTGTCTCTACGAACTTCTGCGAGTTACCGGCCGGTCGCGGAGGTGATTTTTTCCCGCGGGGGCGCAGAGGCGCTGAGAGGATATGAAAAAGACATGATGATTTTTCATGCTGTCGAGTTAGACATTTTAAGTCCGCTTATCCCTGATCAATAAAAGATTCTTTCACTGCGTGCTCAGCGCCACTGCGGGATATTTTCTTCTTCTTTCCTAACAGTCCAAATACCTACAGCCTAAACCCCTCCCTGTCACTTCCGTGGCATGGCTAGTTTGACTGATCCGTCGTGGGCTGATCCTGATCCTTAGACTTATCGGACTTCTCTGCCTTATTCTTATCGGTCTGGTCGGAAGAGTCGGTGGATTTCGATTCTTTTTCCTCTTTCGAGCCGTAGACCTCCTGGAGGACTTTGCCGATAAGCGGTGCGGCGTGACTGCCTCCATGGATGTTGTTATCGCCAGGTTCTCCCTCATAGACGGCGGCAAAGGCATACTGGGGATTCTCAGCGGGAACAAATCCCGCAAACCATGCGGCGGTGCGCTGCTTCTCCTTGTTCCCTCCGCCACCCCATTGGGCAGTACCGGTCTTTCCGGCGACATGGTATCCCTTCACCTGCGCGTGATGGGCCGTCCCCTGTCCATCTTCGGTCACGGCCACGAGACCTTTTTTTAGCGTCTCCATATCCTCGGGCTTGATCTGGAGGTCATCCCGGAGGCGGTCCGGGTAGGCGGAGACAACTTTATTATCGATGCCTTGGATCTGCTTCACGAGCCGTGTCTGGTGGAATTGTCCACCCGAGGCGATTGCCCCGTAAGCCTGGGCCATCTGGAGAGGGGTGATGACGATGGCACCTTGTCCGATGCTCATGTTGGCGACATCGCCCTTGAGGATCTTCCGCTTCTGGGTGCGGATCATGTATTCATCGGTAGGAATGATGCCGCCTGATTCGGCTTTGAGCGGGATGCCTGTCTTCTTTCCGAGTCCCAGACGTTCGGTCCAAGTGATGATATTTTGTGCCCCGATCTTGATGCCGGCCTGAATGAACCATGTGTTACATGACTGGGTGAGTGCCTCGACAAAATTCAGGCGACCCGCATTGGTCTTCTTCCAGTTGTGAAAGGTGAAGTTGCCGATATCGATCGCAGTGGGGCCGCTATAGATATCGTTGGCAGCGAGCTTGCCGGACTGGAACCCGGAGAGTGCGACAAAGGTCTTGAAGGTGGAGCCGGGGGGGTAAGCGGAGCGATAAGCTCGGGGCAGCAACGGCGTGGAAGGATCTTCGCTGAGCTGTCTGTAGATCTCAGGATTCAGGATAGGAACGAAGTGGTTCGGATTGTATTCCGGCCAGGAGGCCATGGCATGAATTTCACCCGTCCAGGGATCGATCACCACGATGGCACCGCGCTTGCAATTCTCACTCAGGACCTTCTCGCAGATGCGCTGAAGATTCTGATCAATGGTTGTGATCACGTTGTCGCCGGGAACGGGAGGCTTGGCGATCCTCTCCGAGGTCTTGCGCCCCTCCGCATCGTAGGTGACATGGATGCTGCCGGGGTGTCCTTTCAGCTGATAGTCGAAGGTTTGCTCGATCCCCTCGCGCCCCTCGCTTTCTGTGAAGATGAGGTCCTTGTTCTCGATCGGACGGATGGAGAGCGGAGCTTCCTTGCCGGTATAGCCGATGATGTGGGAGGCAAATTGCCCATTGGGATAAATGCGCGCGTAGACCTGCTGGAGCACCAGGGCACTCGTGAGGCCACGTCTGGCGGCGGCCAGTTCCTCAGGCTGCAGATCCTCGAGCAGAGTCAGCGGTAGGAGCCCACGGTTGCGGTAATGATTCAGGATAGCCTGATCGCGCAGCAAGATCTGGCGTCCAAGGAACCCCTTGGCGAACGTGATGTGTTGGCGGGCAAAAGCCAGGACCTTGGCTTCGTTCCAGTCGAGCGGGGTGGGGAACTGAAGCGCTAGGTTGTAACTGAGACGAGTCTGGGCAAGCGGGTAGCCGTTCCTATCGGTGATCTGGCCTCTCGGGGCAGGAATTCCAAGCTGGAAGGTTCGCGCCTGCTTCTGGGTCTCCCATGTGGGTTTGGGATTCTCATCGACGGGTGCATTCGTCCCATTGTTCATCTGTGCCAGTGCCGGGAAGACGAGAGAAAGAGACCAAAGCTGGGTAAGAAGAAGGATCCGTAGGCTCATGATACGGTGGCTATGGCTCTTGGCGGGGTGATGTGGGGAGGCTTCAGGTAGATTGGCTCGGGAGTTACCGATACGAGAAAAGAGGGATCGTTCTTTTCTGCAAGGATTGCAAGTCGTACGGCACGTGGGGTGGCCCTCACCAGGCTCTCGATTTCCGGCAATGACGCCGACCCGAGTATGGGCAGATCGGCATACGAGCTCAGATGACTCAGTGTCTCTGCGGGAGAAAGTAGCCGAGGTTCCTCCACGAATACCCCCAGTTGAATCCGCGCTATCCAGTAATGGCCTCCCCGTGCATCCCCGACAGCCCAGAACCCCTCATCCGGACCATGCAGTGCCAAGGGGGAGGGAATGGCATAGAGCGGGAGATTCCGCGCCGTGGCGAACCCTCTGGCGGCTGCAATTCCTGCACGCAGGCCATTATACGATCCAGGACCAAGTCCCACGCAGAGTGCATCGGGCAGGCCGCATGTCTCCACGGCATTCCTCAGCCCCTCGAAGAGAGCCGAGGAGTCGGATCGCGCATGGGGGGTCTGCTTTTCAAAGAGAACCTCCGGTGTTCCTTTATTGAAGGAAACGAAGGCAACCGAGGCGACCGGTGATGAGGAGTCGAGGGAAAGGATCTTCATCGTCATTTTAGAGCATTTCCCAGCGGAACGTGCGGATCTCTTCCGTGCCCACAAGCTGTGGCTCAATCCGGATCCTCAGCGTCCCGGGAGGAAGGATGCCGGCAAACCTGTCTCCCCATTCGATGAACATCAGCCCGTCATTATAGTAATCTTCCAATCCTAGGGCTAGCACCTCGGATTCGGATTCCAACCTGTACCAGTCCGAGTGATGCAGGCGGTTTTCTCCGAAACCATAGCTCTGAAGCAGAGTGAAGGTCGGACTGGTCACATCTTCGGTAATCCCCATGGCGAGGGCTGTTGCTTTGACGAAGTGGGTTTTTCCGGCACCGAGCGGCCCCTCCAGACTGACTACACCCGACTTCAGCATCAGCGGCAGAAGTTCTGCGGCAATGGCGTCCGTTTCCTGAACGCTCCGGGCAGTATGTTCTCCCAGTTGATGTGTGACAGGATTGTCGGTTGCCATTTCTGAGCCATTCTAGTTGGGTAATTAGCGCTAGCAATACTACTGTCCACCCACGGAACAACCCCATTCCCAATTCCCTATTACCCATCTCCTAATTACTATGTCCAACCCGACCCAACTCCCTGCCTGGAAGGCACTCGAAGCCAATCGCAACCAGATCGCCAAGACGTCACTCAAGGATCTCTTCGCCGCCGACCCGAAGCGTGGCGAACGCCTGACTGCCGAGGCTTGCGGCCTCTACCTTGACTACTCGAAGAACCGCGTCAACGACGAGACCCTCAAGGACCTCGTCCAGCTTGCGAAGGAAGTCGGTCTTGAAGCTCACCGCGACAAGATGTTCGCCGGGGAGAAGATCAACATCACCGAGGACCGCGCCGTTCTCCATGTTGCTCTCCGAGCCCCTAAGAATGCGGTGATCAAGGTCGACGGTATCGATGTTGTCCCAGAGGTCCACAAGGTCCTGGAGGCCATGGGTTCCTTTGCCGATCGCATCCGCTCCGGCGAGTGGAAGGGCCACACCGGCAAGCGCATCAAGAACGTGATCAATATCGGCATCGGCGGCTCCGATCTGGGTCCGGTCATGGCCTACGAGGCGCTCAAGGCCTACAGCGACCGTGACATGACCTTCCGCTTTGTCTCCAATGTCGACGGCACCGATTTCTCCGAGGCCGTTCGTGATCTCGATCCCACCGAGACCCTCTTCATCGTCTCCTCGAAGACCTTCACCACACTCGAGACCATGACCAATGCCAACAGCGCCCGCGAATGGTCGCTTGCTGGCTTTGGCAATGATGCCTCAGCTGTCGCCAAACACTTCGTCGCTGTCTCCACAAACGCCGCCAAGGTCTCCGAGTTTGGCATCGATACCGCGAATATGTTCGGATTCTGGGATTGGGTTGGCGGCCGCTACTCGATGGACTCCGCGATCGGTCTCTCGACCATGATCGCCATTGGTCCGAAGAACTTCTCAGACCTCCTCGCCGGCTTCCACGCCATGGACGAGCACTTCCGCACGGCCCCGCTCGACAAGAATCTTCCCGTTCTTCTCGGTCTGCTTGCCGTCTGGTACAACGACTTCTTCGGAGCCCAGAGCATCGCCGTGCTTCCCTACGAGCAGTACCTCAAGCGCTTCCCCGCCTACCTCCAGCAGCTCACGATGGAGAGTAACGGCAAGTCGGTCCGCCTCGACGGCACCCATGTCACCTTCGACACCGGTCCGATCTACTGGGGCGAGCCCGGCACGAACGGCCAGCACTCCTTCTACCAGCTGATCCACCAAGGAACACGCCTCATCCCGTGCGACTTCATCGGATTCAACAAGGCAATCAACGAGCTGGGTCACCACCACAATTATCTCATCTCGAATATCTTCGCGCAGGCCGAGGCGCTCGCCTTCGGCAAGACTCCCGAGCAGGTGAAGGCCGAAGGGACGCCCGATTGGCTGAATCCTCACCGCGTCTTCGAGGGAAACCGTCCCTCGAATGTCATCATGGCCGACAAGCTCGATCCGCATACCCTCGGCGTTCTGGTCGCTCTCTATGAGCATAGCGTCTTCACACAGGGTGTTGTCTGGGGGATCAACTCCTTCGACCAGTGGGGCGTAGAGCTCGGTAAGCAGCTTGCCCAGCACATCATTCCCGAGTTGGAGGCGCCGACCGAGCCCGAGCTCAAGCACGACAGCTCCACGAACGCCCTCATCCGCCGCTACAGGGCGAAGAAGTAGCCATCTAACCACTATCAAGTCATGGCTCTTAAGATCGAAGTCCTAGCTGATGATGATGCGGTGGCGAAGGCCGCCGCAGGAGTAATTGCAGATGCCGCCCGCCAGGCAGTAGCTGCTCGTGGAGTCTTCACCCTTGCCGTCAGTGGCGGCAAGACTCCCTGGGCCATGCTGCGGGATCTTGCCTCTGAAGAGGTGCCTTGGTCCCAAGTCCATGTCTTCCAGATCGATGAGCGCATCGCTCCCGAGGGAGACCCCGACCGAAACCTGACCCACCTGCATGAGTCACTCCTTGATCAAGGTGAAAATGGTGCCCCCATCCCGAAAGAGAATATCCACGCAATGCCGGTGAATGCAGCTGATCCTGTCGAGGGAGCCAAGGAGTACGAGAAGGTCCTTCAGGAAATCTGCGGGAATCCCCCGATTCTCGATATGGCTCATCTTGGCCTTGGACCCGACGGCCACACGGCCTCGTTGACTCCGAATGATCCAGTTCTGGAGGTCACTGACCGCGATGTGGCGCTGACCGATCCGGTGAATCTCTACCAGAACCGCCGCCGGATGACTCTGACCTACCCGATGATCAACCGCTCCAGAAAGATCATGTGGCTCGCCACGGGGGCTGCGAAGATTCCGATGATCGTGAAGCTACGGGCAGCAGACCCCTCCATCCCTGGAGGAAGGATCAGTCAGGACAACGCGCTACTACTCACCGACACCGCCGCCGCTTCAGGGTTGTAGTATTGTGAGAGTTGGCGAATAGCGGCCGCCCTGCACTTGCCGTAGGATTTGTCTGCCGATCGTCCCCGATCAGGCATCCTTGCTCTGCTGAGCTTCGGACTTCTCGGCCTAAGCCTCAAATGACTAAGCCGCGTTCCCACGCGCCTTTTCTACGGCTGACACTTGGGGCGTCTGGCCTTGCATCCAAACTTCCAAGCCTTTGACCTGATTCTTGTTTTCCTGTTTTCAGATTTCCTTCCGCTGACGACTGCGGAGAACCTTCATCATCAAGCTTCTCCTTCGCGCCCCTTTCGGAGTTTCCTTCGTTTGAGGAATTTCCGGATCTCCTCGGGCACGAGGACGAGACTGCCAAGCGCGATGATTAGCAGGAGATCCCGCAGGGGGATCGGGGTGGTGTGGAAGTAGCGGTTCAGCGCTTCGCTGTAGATGACCAGCAACTGGAGGAGAATGCCGCAGAGGAGTCCGCCCGTGAGCCAGACGTTACTGAATACCCTGGAATCCACGGCGGATCGGATCCGGTTTCTGCAGTTAAGCACATTGAACCACTGTGTCACGGCCATCAGCGTGAAGGTCTCGCTCTGCACCAGCACAAAGGGAACCCCCGTGGAGAGACGCCACAGGTAGAATCCGAACACTACCAGCACGGAGGAAGAGACCATCACGAGGAGACGCTTCATCATCTCCCGATCGAGGAGGGGATCATCCGGGGGAACTGGGGGGTGCCGCATCTCATCACCCTCAGCTCCTTCCATCACAAGGTTCACCGTGGCGACACTCTCGGTGACCACATTGATCCAGAGAATCTGAACTGCCGCCAAGGGGAGGGGGTAACCGGAAAAGAGCGCCAGCAGGAGGACCATCACCTCGTCGAGAGAGGTCGCAAAAAGAAAAAGGATCACTTTCTTAATATTCCGGTACACGATGCGCCCTTCGCGGATGGCGGCGATGAGTGTTGCGAAGTTGTTATCCGTGAGGACGATCCTCGACGCGCTCTTGGCGACCTCCGTCCCACTGCCCATGGCCACTCCGACATCCGCCCTTGCCAGCGCAGGTGCATCGTTCACTCCGTCTCCTGTCATTGCGACAATCTCGCCGCTGGACTGAAGGGCTTTGACGATCCTGAGCTTCTGCTCGGGGTAAACCCTCGCGAAGACAGAGATGCGGCGAAGGGCGTCCGGTAGAGCATCATCCGGAAGGGATTCCAATTCCGATCCCTCCATGGCGATGTCCTCCTCCTTCGCGATCCCGAGCTTTCGTGCAATGGCGAGACCCGTTGCCTTGTGATCACCGGTGAGCATGATCGTGCGGATTCCGGCCGATGCACTCGACTCCAGCGCCCGGGCAACTTCCTCGCGGGGAGCATCCATCTGTCCTACCAGGCCGAGCAGGGTGAGCTTTCCGATAAACTGTTCTGCTCCGTCTTGCTCAAGAAGTCGGGGATGATCCCACGCGGCCACCGCAAGGCAGCGAAGTGCCTGACCTGACATCTCTCCGGCAATTCCGAGAGCCTTCGCTTTCAGCGACAAATCCAGTGGCATGACGCCCCCTGCCGAGCCTGCCCAGGCACAGAGGGGGATGATCACTTCTGGGGCTCCCTTGAGCGAGATCCTGAAGAGGGAGTCGCCGTTGCGATCCAGGGTCGCCATGATTTTCGAGGAAGGGTGAAATGGCATCTCGGAGACGCGCTGCCATCGTCCCCTGACTTCTTCCATGCCCGAGCCAAGCTTGCCGGCAAGTGTCAGCAGGGCCGCCTCGGTGGGATCCCCCAGAATGTGCCATCGTGGATGCCGCGCGTCGGGTGGGAGAAGGCGGGCGTCGTTGCAGAGAAGCAGGGCCTCGGCGAGTGGATGGAGGGATCGTCTCATCGCTTCATTGATCGGAAGCCCGCCCTGGGTGATCACCCCTTCGGGGGCATATCCCTCGCCGCTCACCTCCATCATTCCGGTGTCGGGAAGCCAGAGCCGGGCGACGGTCATCTCGTTTCTTGTCAGGGTTCCGGTCTTGTCACTGCAGATGACGCTGGTCGATCCCAGGGTCTCGATCGCTCCGAGGCGCCGCACGACAGCTCCTCGAAGGGCCATCCGCTGCATGCCCACCGCCAAAGCGATGGTCATGGCGACCGGGAGTCCTTCCGGAACCACGGAGACCAATTGGCTGAGTGCCACCATCAGGATCTCCTGAAAAGGAAGACCCCGGGCCATTCCAAAGCCGAGAATCACGAGAAAGATCAGGGCGGAAGCCAGGGCAAGAGAACCGCCGAACAGGGTGATCCGCACCTCCAGCGGTGTCTTGGGTTCGATCGTGGATGTGGCAAGGGCCGCAATCTTACCCAACTCCGACTTCATCCCTGTCGCGACGATGAGAGCTCGTCCACGCCCCGTGGTGACATGCGTCCCCGAGTAGAGCATATTGTGCCTCTCCGCCAGGGAGGTCGCCGGCGGAAGGCTATCGGCCTGTTTGAAAACGGGAAGAGACTCCCCAGTCAAGGCCGACTCGTCGGTGCTCAGGGAGGCCGACTGGATCACGCGTGCGTCTGCCCCGAGCCGGTCCCCGGCGGAGAGAAGGAGCAGATCACCCGGAAGCAGTTCCCGGGCTGTGATTTCCTGCTCGATCCCGTTCCTGATAACCCGTGCTCTTGCCAGGGTAAGCCTCCTGAGGGCGTCCATGGTTCGTTCGGCCCTTCCTTCCTGGAAGGTGCCGATCAGGGAATTCATGATCAAAACACCCAGGATCACGATCGCATCACGCCGATCCCCCATCACCAAGGCTATGATCGCGGCCGCGAGCAGGAGGTAGATCAGGGGGCTGGCGAATTGTCCGAGAAAGAGCATCGCAAGCGGTCGGGTACGTGCCTCCGGAAGTGTGTTCCAGCCGGACTCCTCGCGCCTCCCCGTCACCTCGCTGTTCTCCAATCCCCTTTCGGGATCGACCCGAAGCACCCTACTGACAGCTTCCGAATCCAGGGAATGCCATGATGATCCCACATCCTGCCGTGCGATCGGAAAGGCGGGGGTCATGGGATGGAGTTTTTCTTACACCCTCACAAACACAGACTCGGAAAAGTCAGTGATATTTTCAAGGCATCGGCGATCCGGTCTTTCCCCTTGGCGGTTGAAAGCTTTCCCATGAACCCAATCTACCATGTGAAAAGGATGGCCACTCCACACCCTTCGCATAGTGAAAAGGCTTACTTTTTCCATTTTTCCAGATGGTACGCCGAAATAAACCAGGATTATGCATCCCTAAAGAGGCTGTCTTTACCATTCCTACCTCAACTCGCCAGTCGTAGGTGTCTAGGGCATTTTTGATTTATTCTGACGCATTTGCAGTAAGACAGAAATGTTTCACGCGGAGGCGCGGAGAACGCGGTGGATAGAGATGAAATCATTACGTCTGATTTCAGTGAATGAGTGGAGGCTAATCATCACTATCCAATTTCATTAGAAAAAACTCTGCGTTCTCCGCGCCTCCGCGTGAACCTTTGTATTTTCAACGACTCTGATGATTTTACCGGGAACGACAAATTAATTAGATAATGCTCTAGCGAGTCACTCCGTTATCTGTGAGCGCATCCGTTGAAGATCCAGGTGATCGCCTCGGTCCCTCCAAAGAGGATCGCTCCGATAAATCCAAGGGAGATCAGGAAGAGGATCAGCCCCGCACCCAGGGTCGCGCCGTCGCGTTCCGAGAAGGAGGATGCCACAAGCACGACTGTCAGTGAGGGAAGCATGTTGCTGAAGGGGATGGGCAGCGGAAGAAGGAGCATCAGGCCGCTGAGGAAAACAGCCATGCCTGCAAGGAACTGGGTGAGGCGATACTCAAAAAGGAACGAGAGGCGGGGGTGAAGGAGTTTCTCAATTCCCCCGAGGACCCGGGCGCTCCCGTGAAGGATCTTGGGAAGGTATTTTCCTGAAAGATGGGTCCTGAGCAGGCGCTGCGGAAGCCATGGATGCTGGCGCAACGCAAATCGCAGTCCCAGCAGGGCGATCACCATGCCGAAGGGCGTGGAGAGACCGGGAAGCATGATCGGTTGGCAGAAGGGAAGGGCAAGAATCACCAGTAACAGGGTGTAGACGCGCCCTTCGAGCCGATCAACCAAGTCACCCATGGTCAGATCGGAGTGCTCTGCCGAATCCGAGAGGATCTGCAACTCCACCGAGAGGCGCCGCGGTTCAAACGGATCTCGTTCTTGATCAACAGGAGTCGGCGTCATATTCAGTACTTTTGAGAGCCTAACACTCATCCCTCCCGAAGGGAAATCAAGGAGGGAATATCGGATCAAGCGGATCCTGTTGACACCCAGAAATGAAAATGACCCAACTGCATTGATGGCATCCGCCTCCCGGCGGACGGTGCCAATCTTCGGGCAACGACTCCGGCGTTGTCTTCCGCGCTCGTTCCTAGGAGCTTGGTTTAGTATAAATGGCTAGAGCATCTTGCGTTTAATCTGTCGTTCTTTGGGCGATCAGCTTGACCGTCGATAAATAACAGGACTCGCGCAAAGGCGCAAAGGCGCAAAGGCGCGGAGGAAAAGACAAAGGATTGGGTCCGGAGAAGACTGTCACCGATGTCTCCAAAGATACGTTGCCATGAGTCATAAAAACTCTGCGTCTTTGCGTCTTTGCGCGAGATTTCTTCCCTTTTACATGCGTCAAATAAAACCGAAACCGCTCTAACAGTCGCACGCTACGGCTTAAGCCGTAGCGTGGTGTTCCTGAAGGGATTTCACCGTCAGCGGTGCCTCCGCCATGGATTTAAAGCCAATTTCAGATTAGAGGATTTTTCCAGCGGATCTTTGGAAAACGGCCGAAGTCGGTATCGGCTGTGTGGATGGTCGCCCCCAGTCGGAGCGCGATCGCTGCAATCTGGGCATCGGTGACGAGATTGCCGCCGGTTCCTGCCGCCTGGAGGAGATCACGTGACACAACAATGTCCTCCTTGCTGGAATCAATCCAAGAGACTGAGGGAAAGGAGAGCCAATTCTCCACATGGTCGAAGGCAGCTTCCACGGACAGGGGATGGGGAAAAGCCATCCGGTGAGTGCTGATTCTTATAAAGGCAAAGACCACCACCGAGCAGAGGCCGACTTCCTTTCCCGTCTCCAGAAGTGCTCTCCACCACTTCCGTGATGCGGCATGATCAACGCTGTCCACATTAAGCGCGTGGAGCAGAAGATTGGCATCGGGGAGAATCACCGCGCTTTTCCTTTCCGAGCGGGCGGCAGCTTCCGATAGGCATTCACCTCCAGTTCATCAGCCAGATTGGTGAATCTGGCCGGATCGATGCCGGTGATGACTCCCATGGAAACTGGGGGCAGGAGTTTTGGAAGTTGCCGGGGTTTCGGCTTGAGGGCCGTCCTAACGGCCTCGTTGAGGATTTCCTTGAAGCTTTTTCTTGAGAGATGGATTTCCTCTCGCAGGATCCGTTCCACGTCGGAATCAAGGGTCACTGTGGTTCTCATAAGAAGCATCAACGCATCAAAAACAAATGCTGTCAAGATGCACTGCAACTAAAGCCCTTCATGGTGATATGTTTAGGAACCAGGGAACCAAAAGCCTCATGCTACGGCTTAAGCCGTAGCGTGGTGTTCCTGAAGGGACTTCACCGTCAGCGGTGCCTCTGCCATCGACTTGATCGCTGAGGCGCTGGCCGCGGCGGCCCGTAGGGTGGTCATGATCGGGATGCGGTTCGCGACGGCGGTGCTCCGGATCACTACTTCGTCAGCACGGGGTTGTTTGCCGGCCGGGGTGTTGATGATGAAGTGCATCTCACCGTTCTTGATCATATCGACGACATTCGGGCGTCCCTGGGCCAGCTTGTTGAGCCGGGTTACGGTGATGCCGGAGGCCTTAAGAAGAGCAGCAGTGCCGTCTGTCGCATGGATCGTGAAGCCAAGATCAGCGAAATCTTTCACGATAGGAACGATGGCCTTCTTGTCGGAGTCCTTGACGCTGACAAAGAGGTTACCCTTGCTGGGGAGCCCCGGAGCGGCGGCCATCTGGGCCTTCGCATAGGCGCGCGGGAAGTCGGTATCGATGCCCATTACCTCACCGGTGGAGCGCATTTCGGGTCCGAGGGTGATGTCGATACCCGGGAACTTGATGAAGGGGAAGACGGCTTCCTTAACGGAGTAGTGCTTGGGAATGACTTCTTCCGTGAAGCCAAGATCCTTGAGCGTCCTGCCTGCCATGATCTTTGCTGCTAGCTTGGCTAGGGGTACGCCGATCGCCTTACTGACAAAGGGAGAGGTGCGAGAAGCACGGGGATTCACTTCGAGCACGTAGACCTCCTCATCCTTGACTGCGTACTGGACGTTCATGAGTCCGCGGACATCGAGCTCCAGGGCCATGGCCTTGGTGGCGGAGCGGATGGTCTCGAGAACATTCGGAGAGAGTGAGACGGATGGAAGCACACAGGCGCTGTCACCGCTATGGATGCCAGCCTCTTCGATATGCTCCATGATACCGCCGATGACGCAATCCGTGCCGTCCGCCAGGCAGTCGACATCGACCTCGGTGGCATCTTCCAGGAAGCGGTCCACTAGGATCGGGCGCTCGGGGCTGACTTCCACAGCGGTGCGGATATAGCGACGGAGATCCTCTTCGGTATAAACAATCTCCATGGCCCGTCCTCCCAGGACGAAGGAGGGGCGCACAAGAACGGGGTAGCCGACCTTATTAGCGACAGCGACGGCTTCCGATTCGTCAATGGCTGTGGCTCCCGTAGTCTGGCGCAGACCAAGCTTGTCGATCATTGCCGAGAAATGCTTCCGATCCTCAGCCATCTCGATGCTCTTGGGCTGAGTGCCGATGATCGTAACCCCACGGGCCTGAAGCGGGGCGGCAAGGTTCAGCGGAGTCTGGCCGCCGAACTGGACGACAACGGCGTCGCACTTCTCCCGCTCGTAGATATTGAGCACATCCTCAAGGGTGAGGGGCTCGAAGAAGAGCTTGTCGCTGGTGTCGTAGTCTGTGGAGACAGTCTCGGGGTTCGAGTTCACCATGATGGTCTCATAACCCTCTTCCTTCAGTGCGAAGGCGGCGTGGACACAGCAGTAGTCGAACTCGATGCCCTGGCCGATGCGGTTGGGACCGCCGCCAAGGATCATCACCTTTTTCTTGGTTCCCTGACGGGTCTCATCCTCGTCCCCGTAGGTGGAGTAGAAATAAGGGGTTGCGGCTTCAAACTCGGCGGCGCAGGTGTCAACGAGTCGGTAGGTCGGCTCGACCTTCTCGGTCTTGCGCTTTGCTCGGATGGCATCCTCAGTTATTCCGGCGATCTGTGCCAGCTGGCGATCGGAGAAGCCAAGCTGTTTGGCCCTGCGCAGGTTAATATTGGAGGGATCCTTTCGGAAGGAGAGTTCCTCTTCGACGATCTCCTGGATGTTGTCGAGGAACCAGGGGTCGATGGCGCTGATCGAGTGGATCTTCTCCGCGCTGAATCCCGCGAGGAAGGCATGACGGACGGCGAAAATACGCTCGGCATTCGGAATGCGTAGGAGCTTCTCGATCTGTTCGGTGTCCCAGGACCCGTCAGCCTTGCGGGGTTCGATATCCTTCGCGTCACAGCCGAGTCCGAAGCGTCCCGTCTCGAGCGAACGGAGGGCCTTCTGCAGGGCCTGCTTGAAGGTGCGACCGATGGCCATCGCCTCGCCTACGCTTTTCATCTGACTGGTGAGGGTGGGATCAGCCTTCGGGAACTTCTCGAAGGTGAAGCGGGGGATCTTCACCACGCAGTAGTCGATCGCAGGCTCGAAGCAGGCGGTCGTGGTCTTGGTGATGTCGTTCTTGAGTTCGTCCAGGCGGTAGCCGACGGCAAGTTTCGCGGCGATCTTTGCGATCGGATAACCGGTGGCTTTGGAGGCGAGTGCCGAGGAGCGCGAGACCCGGGGGTTCATCTCGATGACGATCTGGCGACCATCCTTCGGATTCACAGCGAACTGGATATTGGACCCTCCGGTCTCGACGCCGATGGCCCGGATGACGGCGAAGGAATCATCACGCATCTTCTGGTATTCCTTGTCGGTCAGCGTCTGGATCGGGGCAACGGTGATCGAGTCACCGGTATGAACACCCATCGGGTCGAAGTTCTCGATCGAGCAGATGACAATGCAGTTGTCAGCTGTGTCGCGGATGACCTCGACCTCAAACTCTTTCCATCCAAGCAGGGACTCCTCGATCAGGACCTCGGTGGTGGGGGACATGTCGAGTCCCCGACGGGCGATGGTCTCGAGTTCCTCGCGATTATAGGCGATGCCTCCGCCAGCGCCTCCGAGCGTGAATGCGGGACGGATGATCAGCGGGTAGGTACCGATCTGCTTCGCGATCATAAAGACCTCGTCGATCGTATGCGCGGCGCCTGAGTTCGCGACCTCCAGGCCGATCTCGAGCATGATTTTCTTGAAGAGCGTGCGGTCCTCTCCCCGATTGATTGCCTCGGCATTTGCCCCGATGAGACGGACTCCGTGTTTCTCGAGAACTCCGCTATGCACGAGCTCCATGGCGGCATTCAGAGCAGTCTGACCGCCGAGGGTAGGCAGGAGGGCGTCCGGCTTCTCCCGCTCGATGATCTTCTCGATCATCTCCGGGGTGATCGGCTCGATGTAGGTCCGGTTGGCAAACTCCGGATCGGTCATGATCGTGGCCGGATTGGAGTTCACTAGAACCACCTCGTATCCCTCTTCGGCGAGGGCTTTGCAGGCCTGCACTCCCGAATAGTCGAACTCGCATCCCTGTCCGATAACGATGGGGCCGGCTCCAATCAGGAGGATTTTCTTAATTGAGGTGTCTTTGGGCATGGTGAAATCTTAAAAGTAGTGCCGGTTGTGTAAATCGGGAGAAGTATTTTCCCGAAGCTGCGGGTCGATTTGCCTTTTCTTATAACCCGAAGCCCTGTGGGGAATAAGTCAAAAACGAACTTACCCTTACTTTTCCCCCGCCGCCGGATCAGATGAGACTTGGCAGACGCGTGACTAGAATGGTCGTGTCCCCAGTGATGGGGATCAGGATAGCCTCTTCCAGTAAGGAGGGAATCAGCATGAACCCGCCGGGTCGAATGGTCGTTCCAGAGCACTCCACCTCACCTGTCAGGCACGTGACGATGGAGAAGTCCCCCTTGGTGGCGATATTCCCAGGGCAGGGGAGGGGGATCTTCTCGACATGAAAATAGGGGCAGTCGGCAACTACGGTTTGAGAGGCGGGAGTTAGAGGTGGCTCGAAATCGTTGAAATCGATGGAGGCGAGCGATTCCTGGATGTGAAGATCACGAGGATTCCCGTCGAGACCCCGCCGATTCCAATCGAAGACGCGGTAGGTGGTGTCGCTGTTCTGCTGCACCTCGACGATCACCAACCCCTCACCGATAGCATGCAGTCTGCCACTTGGAATGAAGATGCTCTCCCCGGTGTGAGCCCTCACACTGTGAAGAGTCTCTTCCAGCGTGCCATCCTGGAGAGCCTGCTCGAAGTCCTTACGGGAGACACCCTTCTTGAGTCCGGCATAGACGGAGGCTCCTTTGGAGGCATGGAGAAAATACCAGCATTCCGTCTTCGGTTCCCCGTTCATGGCTGTGGCGGTCTCAACCGGGGGATGGACTTGGACAGAGAGGCGCTCACGGGCATCAAGAAGCTTGATCAGTAGGGGGAAACGGGGGGAAGGGTTGGAGGCATGCAGGGATCCGAAGACTTCCTCACGGTGTCCAATCCATAGGTCGTGAAGCGTCTTTCCCTTCAGGGAGCCTTCATGCACCACGCTCTGGGCCTCCGGTCGGTCCACCATTTCCCAGAGTTCCCCGACCGGAACCGCGTGGGGCAGTGTTTTACCCAGAAGGGTCTCGAAGCGGCGCCCCCCCCAGACGCGTTCCATGGCCAGGGGCTCGAAAGTGATCGGAGATGATAGATTCATGTGCGATCAACTAGTATTCCCAAGATGCCTGCGATTGCCAAGACCACACGATATCCTGCAAGATAACCGGGATGGTCTCGACACGACGTAAACGTTCCTTGGATGAAATAACGGGGGTTCTTCTGCTTTTTGGGGGAATCCTGCTCTTTCTCGCGCTCTGCTCCTTCGAGACAAGGGATGTTTCCCCCTGGTTGCCCTATGCAAAGCACGCCCATTCCTCGGAATATCCGGTGAACTTTATCGGTCGCGTGGGAGCGGATATCGCCGGACTGTTTTACTTTCTCTTCGGCGGCGCCTCCTACTTTGCCGCAGTAGCCTTGGTGGGGCTCGGAATCGCCAAGTTCACGACCCCGGACTTCCGACTCGGTATCCGCCTTGGATGGTCGTTCGTTTTTGTCCTGAGTTGGTCGACCCTGCTTGATTTGCAGCATTTAATCCTGGGTGATTGGAAAGAGAAATTCAACATTCCGGGGCCCGGAGGATGGTTCGGACACCAGATTGATCTGGTGCTCGGGCGACATGTACTTGGCACGCTCGGCTCGGGATTGATCTTCATGGCCCTCGCCCTGGTAAGCCTGATCCTGGCAACAGGATTCCATCCGATTCTGGCAATGCGCCGGGTTTTTGCCTTAATCATTTCCATCACGGGAACATTCGCGGGGTTCCTGATCGGGTTTATCAAAAAGCATCTTGCCAACCGGAAAAAGGAATCCGAGGTGCCGGAGGAGGTTGAGCCGCCACGCTACCGCACGGGCAATCGTCGTAAATCTCCCACCGCGGAAACCAAGGTCGAGGGATTGTCGGATGAAGGTGTTTCCCTCGGAACGCCTCTTCCTATGGATCTCCCTTCACCCAAGATCATCGATGCCAGCGTTCCAGCGCCGGCTCGCAAGCCGACACTGGCCGAAGTAATGAAGGGCAAATCCAACTCTAAGCAGAGTGATTCGCTTCCTGCTGCCGGCGCCCTTGGCGAGTTGAGTTTGGAGGAATATACCTTGCCCGGCTTTGATCTTCTGGAGACCTACGATGATGAGGGGCACAAGCCCGCTGATCCGGCCGAGCTTCAAGGAGTGCAGAAGATCATTCTGGAGACGCTTGCCCAATTCGACATTGAGGCTTCTCCCGGAGACATCACCAAGGGTCCGACAATCACACGTTACGAGGTCTATCCCGCCACCGGCGTGCGTGTGGAGCGCATCTCGGCGCTGGAAAAAAACCTTGCCCGTGCCACATGTGCGGAACGGATCAATATTCTTGCTCCTATTCCCGGGAAGGACACCGTCGGCATCGAGATTGCCAACTCCAGCAAGGTGAAGGTGAGCATCCGCGAGCTTTTTGAGAGCGAGGCTTGGCACTCAACCAAGGCCGCTTTGCCCCTTGCTCTCGGCAAGGATGTCTACGGACATGCCATCATCGCCGATCTCGCCGCGATGCCCCACCTCCTTGTGGCGGGTGCTACAGGTAGCGGCAAGAGCGTCTGCATCAACTCCATCATCACGAGCCTGATCTTCAAGCACACGCCCGAGACCCTCCGATTCATCATGATTGATCCGAAGGTCGTGGAGATGCAGGTCTACAATGATCTCCCCCATCTGGTGACTCCGGTGGTGACGGATCCGAAGAAGGTCCTGCTGGCATTGCGCTGGGTGGTCGACGAGATGGAGAAGCGCTATGGCATCTTCGCCAAGGTGGGAGTCAAGAATATCAGCGGCTTCAACAGTCGCCCCAAGCCCGAGAAAGCTCCCTTGCCTGTGGTTCTGGATGGCTCCTCCGAAGGGGAGGAAACTGCCGAAGTGAGCGAGATCGCTCATGATCCCTTCGCTTCGACCACGGTTGCCAATCTGGAGGATCAGGAGGAACCAGCGGTGTCGGAACTTCCGCTCAAGCCCGGCGACGACATGATCATTCCGGACCAGATGCCTTTTATCGTCGTGATCGTCGACGAGTTGGCCGATCTCATGCAGACAGCTCCTGCCGATGTCGAGGGGGCAATCGCCCGTATTACGCAGAAGGCGCGTGCCGCCGGAATCCACATGATCGTGGCGACACAGACGCCCCGCTCAAGCGTCGTCACCGGAGTCATCAAGGCGAATATTCCCTCCCGCATCGCCTTCCAGGTGGCCTCGGGTCTCGATAGTCGGGTGATCCTGGACATGAACGGTGCGGAAAAGCTCCTCGGTAAAGGGGACATGCTTTATCTGCCACCCGGGAGCGCGAAGCTCACGCGTGCTCAGGGTGTCCTAGTCACTGATGAGGAGATCCACCGAGTCGTGGCCAATCTCGCCACTCAGGCCAAGCCTGTCTTCGAGCCGAGCATCTCGGCCAAGCTCGCCTCGAACACCATGCCGGAGGATGAGATCACCGACGAGGAGGAGGATCTTGTCGACAGGTGCCTCGAGATCATCCGTCAGGAGAAAAAGGCTTCCACCTCCATGCTCCAGCGTCGTCTACGGCTGGGTTACACCCGTGCTGCCCGTATTGTCGACATTCTCGAGCAACGTGGCATTCTGGGACCCAAGGACGGGGCGAAGGACCGCGAGATTCTAGTCGACCTGGATGGTCTGGACGACTGAGCAGACCATCCCTTCTGACCTTCATCATTTATGTTTTTTCAACCGACATCATCAGCCAGGCCGCTTGGTCCTCTTCTCCGTGAGGCGAGACAGGATCTGGGTCTGAGCCTTGGAGAGGCGTCACAGTTAGCAAGAATTTCCGAACAGGAGATCGAACTGATGGAGGAGGGGGGATCCCTGAATCCCGAAGTCGCCCGCATCCATGCCGTGACCTATGCGAGAGCCCTGGGTTTGGATCCTCTTTCCATCCGCGACTCCCTTCCCTCCATGCCGGAGCTGGCACCTAAGAACTGTCAGTATCTCTCCAATTACGCACGCCCTCTGAAACCTCCCTTCGAATGGAGTCTGGAACTGCTGGCTCCTTTAGCTCCCCTGGGTCGTGCTGCCGTTTATATTCTGCTGGTGACCACACTCCTGAGTACCTGGGGCGTGATGCGCCAACTATCGCGCGTCCGATCTATTCCCTGGATCACCAGCAACGCCAGCCTCTCTGCCTTTTCCAACCGATAATTTCTAGCCGATAATTTCCAACCGATGAGCACGACCCAGATTACTGAAACCCGCAAGATCGGCTTGATAAGCCTTGGCTGTGCCAAGAACCTCGTCGATGCCGAAATCCTGCTTGGAGATGCCAAGCTCCACGGCTACGAACTCACGAACGAGACCGACGAGGCCGATGTTGTCCTTGTCAATACCTGCGGATTCATCGATCCGGCGAAGGAGGAGAGTATCAATGCGATCCTGGAGGCTAACCGCCGCCGTCTCCATGGTGCAAAACCGGGACAGAAGCTTGTCGTGGGGGGGTGTCTTTCCCAACGCTATTCGAGCGATCTCGCCATTCAGCTTCCCGAAGTGGATGCCTTCATGGGGTTGGATGAGATCAAGAGCGCAGGCTCGTTCTTTGACCGCCTTCTTGACGACGAGCGTGAAGAGACAGGGGCCTTGGTCGAGGTTTCGCGCCGTGCCGCCTACATTCCCGACTACGACACTCCGCGTGTCCGTCTCACGGCTTCACACACCGCTTATGTGAAAATCGCCGAAGGATGCAATCACCCCTGTTCCTTCTGTGTCATCCCGAGGATGCGAGGCCGCCATCGCAGTCGCACGATCGAGTCCGTGGTGAAGGAAGTCGAGGGACTGGTGGCATCCGGAGTGAAGGAGATCAACCTCATTAGCCAGGACACCACCTACTACGGGATGGATCTCTGGGAGGAGAAGGCCGGACCGCGTCAGCCGGTTGATGAAGACAGAGGGCCCGGACTTCCTGCCCTGCTCGACGCCTTGGCGGCGATCCCAGGCGAGTTCTGGATCCGTCTTCTCTACACCCATCCGGCCCACTGGAGCGACGACATGATCGCCGCTATCGCCCGCAATCCCAAGGTAGCCCGCTATGTCGATATGCCACTCCAGCACATCCATGACGTGATGCTGGATGCTATGCGCCGCGAAACGGACCGCGGACATATCGAACGCCTGATCGACCGGATGCGCGCCGGCATTCCCGGACTGACGATCAGGACAACCTTCATTGTCGGGTTCCCCGGAGAAGCCGAGGAGCATTTCGAGAGTCTCTTGGAATTCATGAATGCCCGTCGTTTTGAGCGTCTGGGTGTCTTTAACTATTCCCGCGAGGAGGAATCCCGCGCCGCGAAGCTTCCGGGTCAGATCCATGGCGGTACCAAGAAGCGCCGTCACCGCGAGGCGATGCTCGTCCAGCAAGAGATTGCCGTCGAACTCGCACTGGAGCAGGTGGGTAGGGAGATGATCGTCCTTGCGGACACTGCTGGATTTGGGCGCACCGAAGGGGATGCCCCCGATGTCGATTGCCGAGTCCACTTCACTAGGCCCGTCAAGTCGGGGGAGTTCCACCGTGTCAGGATCACCGGCACGCGTGGCTATGATCTTGAGGCGGAGCCGCTCATTGATTAGCAAGCCGAGTTGAGGTCCCTGTAAGATGAAGTTTTCGTATTCCTTCCCTCTGACACGGGCATTTAGCGTCTATCTGGGACAGATTGCTTTCCTGGCCGGCGAGAGCTTCTCGTCAATCTTCCGCGGAAGGATCCGCTGGCGTCTCGTTCTGAACCAGATTGTCGAGATAGGATTCGGCTCCCAGGCCGTCGTCATCATCACTGGGATTTTCACGGGTGCCGTGTTCACCGCGCAGATCTTTTTCCAATTCAACGCCCTGAACATGAGTACGGCAGTCGGGCCGGTCGTATCCATAGCCCTCTGCCGTGAACTCGGACCTGTCCTTACCGGACTCATGGTGGCGGGGCGCGTCGGAGCCGCCATCTGTGCCGAGATCGGCACGATGAAGGTAACCCAGCAGATCGACGCCCTCCGTGCCCTGGCTGTCAATCCGATCGATTACCTCGTGGTGCCCCGTGCCGTGGCGATGATGATATCGATGCCCCTTCTCGTGGGGGAATGCATTTTCTTCGCCCTAACGGCCAGCTACTACGTGGCCACACGGATCCTGAACGTGAACAGCGTCTTCTTTCTGCAGCACATGTGGTTCTACACGCACACCAAGGACATAGTGATGGCGCTGACCAAAGGGTTTGTCTTCGCCTTGATCGTTGTCTTTGTCGGATGTCAGCAGGGACTCACGACCAGCAATGGTGCCGTCGGCGTGGGACGCTCCACGACCGAGGCAGTAGTCATCAGTTCCCTGACCATCCTGATGATTAACTTCTTCCTGACGATGGGGCTGAACATCATCTTTCCAGCCGGAGGGAAGTTGTGATGATCTCCGCGGGCGAGAACCTGATCGAGGTCCACAACCTGAGCCAGAGCTTCTCTGGACAGGAGATTCTGCGCGGTGTGAACCTCGACATTCCCCGGGGTGAGACCACCGTGCTTCTGGGCCAGAGTGGCGGAGGGAAGAGTGTTTTTCTCAGGCAGCTCATCGGACTGATCCGCCCCCTCTCGGGATCCATTAAGATCGACGGTGAGGAAATTGCCCATCTCGACGAGCGTCAGCTCGAGCCAATCCGTCGGAAGATCGGGATGCTCTTTCAGGATGGGGCACTCTTCGACTCGATGACAGTTTTTGAGAATGTGGCCTTTCCCCTGCGTGAACGCGGCGAGCGGAGTGAAAAAATCATCCGGGAGAAGGTTGCCAGATCCTTGGAGCTTGTCTCACTGGAGGGACAGGATCAGAAGATGCCGTCCAATCTCAGCGGAGGCATGCGCAAGCGCGCCGCTCTTGCCCGCGCCATCATCACCGAGCCCGCCTGCATTCTCTATGACGAGCCGACAGCCGGCCTCGATCCCATTGTTTCTGACACGATCAATAAGCTCATCAGACGCATGCAATCCCAGCTCAAGGTGACATCCATCGTCGTGACCCACGACATGATCAGCACCGATTATATTGCCGACCGAGTAGCCCTTCTCCGCGAGGGACGCATTCATTTCGACGGCTCACTTGCGGATCTTCACGCCTCGACGGACCCCGTGATTACGGATTTCATCGAAGGACGTTCCCGCGAAATCGACTAAGAGACCAAGACATTCCCATTATTCCACTATGGACACCACCAACACCTCCAATCAGCTCCGGGCAGGATTTTTCATGATCCTCGGCTTCCTCTGCATAGGATCACTTGTCATCTACTTCGGACGATTCGGCGAAGGAGTGAAGAAATATTACACCCTGACTGTCGAGTATCGGAATGCCAGTGGTATCCTGAAGGGGGCGGATGTCATGCTGGCAGGTGCGAAGATCGGAGAAGTAGCGACACCACCCACGGTGCTGCCCAACATGCGAGGTGTTGCAGTTCCTCTGAAGATCGAGGAGACAGTCCAGATCCCGGAGGGCAGCATCTTCTCTATTGGAAGTTCCGGGCTTCTCGGGGACCACTTCGTGACCGTGACAATGGATGACCATAACCGCAATCCACAGCCGATAGCTCCTGGTACCGTGATCAAGAACGGGCAGAGTGAATCCAGCATCTCGGAGCTCCAGCGCCAACTTCACGACGAGATCCTGCCTAAGCTTAGCTCGGCCTTGGACAATATCGATTCCGTGAGCAAGTCGCTCCATGATGATGTCTTCAATAAGCAGGGTGTCCAGAACCTGCAGATGACGCTCGCGAACTTCCGCACCACCAGCGACGCCATGGCGGCTTCTTCAGGGGAACTTAAGGGAGTGATGGCCAAGGCCAATGTCTTCTTGAAGAAGGGAAACAGCGCGATGGACTCCGTTCAGGGAGCGACAGGGGATCTTAAAGCCTTTGTAACGAACTTGCGCCAGCACGGGATCATCTTCTACAAGGATAGCGCAGGCTCATCAGCGGGGCCTCTCAAAAAGCAGCCTTAATTCAGGGTTGAACCAAGCCATTCGGGTCAGGAAAAGAATAGTGACCGGTTTTTCGTCATAAAAAACTAGCGATCCTAACCCTTGTGCACTCTCAAAAGGGCGAGGAGCCAAAAAACTCTGCGCTCTCAGCGTTTGCTTGCCCGGCCGTTGCTTCGCATCCGTTACGGCTGCGGGAGACCTTCCCTTGATTCTTTAGGCTCTCCGCTGTTTGGAATGGGTGAATCTGCTGGATCGAAAACAATCAGCGCCTAGGCCTTTGGTTTTGAAAAGGATTTAGAAGAACCAAACAGGGTTTTTTGAATATGGAACTCAGGAACTCAGGAAGAAAAGCTGAATAGTTATGGATGTGATAAGTTCTCGTGATCCTTGATGCATTGGCTGGCCGGCCCGTCACTTTGCATTCTCGACGGATTGTTCTGCTTCCTTCGGTCCACCATTACTCAGCATCAGATTGCTCTCAGTGGCAAACTTCCTCGTCGGTTTCTTTTCCTGAGTTCCTGAGTTCCATATTTTCTCTCTGTCTTCCCTCTTACCCACTGAAAACAGCGAGGAGCCATTCTTTATTTCTCAGTTGGCTCGTTAGCCGCCTTCCAGCCTGCGATACCTGGCTTGAAGTGCTGGACGTTCGTGTAGCCGAGTTTCTGTGCGGCTTCTGCGGCACGGGCATAGGCTCCGCAATGTTCATTGCCGCAGTAGGCGACGATCAGAGAGCCCTTGTCGGCTGGCAGGAATTTAGCCAGATCGGCAGTGTGGGCCGTGTAGTCGATTGCACCAGGAATATGGCCGTTGCTATAGGAGACGGGGCCGTTCACATCAAGCAGGGTCACCTTCTTGGCGGCGATCGCCGATTTCAGGTCAGGCAGACTGATGTCGGGATAGGATCCCGCAAAGGCATTGATGGCGAACAGGGAGATGGCGAGTAAGGCGAGGAACTTCTTCATGGGTTAAACGTAAACCAAACTTTTGGTTTCGCCATCGGAAAGATTTTTGAATTGATTCAGGGAAGATCCTCTTGGCAGAGGAATGAAGATGCTGCATATTCTTATCCTCCGCGCCGGCGTGGCGGAATTGGCAGACGCGCCGGACTCAAAATCCGGTATCCTCTAAAGATGTGTCGGTTCGAACCCGACCGCCGGTAGGTTTTTAAAAGGTTGAAAGGGTGAAAGGTTGAAGGGTTGAAGGGTTGAAGGGTTGAAGGGGAAGGGTTGAAGGGTTGAAGGGTTGAAGGGTTGAAGGGTGGAAGGGTTGAAGGGTTGAAGGGTTGAAGGGTTGAAGGGTTGAAGGGTTGAAGGGTTGAAGGGTTGAAGGGTTGAAACGCGGGGCTTGTTGTTTTGCCTCTCTGATGAAGGAACTCAATGCCTCGATCTGATTACGCCTTTGCATAGCGGCTTGCTTCCGGACACTTTTTAACAACAAAAAGGCCGTATCGCTGATGCGATACGGCCTTTGAGAGAAGAGTCTATTTTTTAGGAATTAGCCCGGCGGCGGATAGCAACCACCATGATCAGACCGGAAAGTCCAAAAAGTATCCATGTCTGGGGCTCGGGAACACTCAGTTGATTTACCGAGTAGTTCAGCATAGCCATCTGGTTATTGCCATAACCCGTGTAGACTCCCGTATCAGGATCTGACGTACCGTCATAGAGGATCCATGTTGGAGCAGCAGATGCGATGGAGGTGAGGTCAATGCCATGGAAATCTGCATTCAGTGCGCTGGAGAAGAGTTGAATCCCATTGATGGTCACATCCATGCTTACTGTATCAGTATTGAGTCCACTGAACGTGAGTTGTAGGGTGTTGATATCACTATAATTCCAAAATAGGATTTCATTCTCAGGAATCGTGTTGGCATAAAAATCTGAAGCCTGATTGCCAGTTCCGATTGTGTAGGAGCCATTCCCTGAGTTGGCTCCAGACACAGTATAACCCATCGAAAGAGTGGAGTTGTTGTAAGCATTCAGGTCAAAACTGATGGGGGAGTTGCCGTTCGTATCCTGCAGGGTGAAACCAAAGTTATCCATCCGGCTGCTGGTCGAATCGGCATATTGATTCGAGGAGGGTGAGATGGCAAATTGAGACTGGAGTTGGACGCCGGTGATGATCTTGCCCCCGGTCTGATCGAAGGTAAAAGGATGGGCGATATAGTTGAACTGGTTGTGAGGGAGGGTGTTCGCAGTATTGGTTTTTACACTGTACCCGTCTAAACCACCAAGGTTCAGAACGTTCCCGTAGTATTGGGAGATGACGGGATAGGCGTTGATGGCTGCTGGTCCGGGTACTGTATTGTACGGTGAAACGTCGGGGACATTCATCACCCATCCATTGGTGCTATTAGTAATGGTGGTGCCACTAATAATGGGACCTGCGTCCATTGTATTGAAATCGACGCTGTAAAGGTTATTGGTTGTCGTCGTGTAGGTCTGAGCATGAAGTGCTGAGAGTCCGGTCAGAGTCAATGTTGCTACGGCAAGTCTGAGTAGTTTCATTTTTTTCGGGGGGTGAATGGTTGGAGGGGTTTGACTAAGTCAGAGTAGGATTAACGGGGAGGAGTATTGGCCTTTTGGGATGATGCTATGGCCTATTTCTTTGTCGTTGTGAACTTGGTCTGAGGGTTCGTGGAAATAGGTGCAGGGGTGGCCGTGGTAGCATTCGTGTAGACGTTGGAGGGAGTCACGGGTGCCGGTGCCGGCGCCGGAGCTGGCGTCGGCGACGGAGTTGGCATGACAAACTTCGGGGGGGTTGCTCTGGGGCGGCTCTGGGCTTGGGTGAGGGATGGAGCGGTCAATGAGAGTAGTGCAACCAGTGTCATAGCTGCTTTCAATGCCAGTGCTCGGGGGATGCAGTTTTTCATATTCTGTTTTGATTTTCCTCTACTCAAAAGCCATTGTCAATAGGCTTTTTTAAGAAACTGCTGGATTCTTTGCTCCTGTCCAATATCTGCGCGGAAACATTCGTCTCCCCGACAATGGTTCTCTGCAAGTTTTTGTTGGCTAGAAGTGAGAGTTGACTGCATCGTTGTGATCCCCTGATCGACCTCATATGAGTAAAGACGCATCCTTCCAAATCGATAATTCGTCAAGTAAGTCATCAAGTAAGTCGCCGAGTGAGCCTTCGGGATTCATGTCCGCTTTCAAAGAGGAATCGGGTGGTGGCGGGGTGTCCTGGCGCACCTTTGCAGGTTTTTTTCTTTGTGCCGTTTTGCTCTTCTTTTTCCTGGCGGGTGGGCCCCGTCAGGGGGCTTCCGGTGCCTTCCTTCTGATCTCTGGAATAGGCTTGCTACTCTGTAAACCTAGGGTATCGCCCCCCTGGCCCTACTGGGTTTGCTCCATTCTGTTTCTGGGGTCGCTTTGCCTCGCAATGCTCCCGGTATCGATCCTCGGGCCTACCTCATGGCGCCAGTCCCTGGAAGCGCTTCCGGCCTTTCATGCAGGATCCCTCTTCTCCTTATCGCCGAGGGAAACAGCCTACTGGATCGTGCTCATGGCGCTCTCACTCCTGATCGGCCTGGCCACGCTCTCACAACCTCTCTCTGGCAGGGGGCTTCAATTTCTGGCCCTGATCGCCGTGGTCGGCTGCTCCGCCTATACCGTGGTGGCAATGTATGCTTGGTTAACGGGTTGGAATTATCCTTTCTTCGATCGTGATCCGTCAGTGCCGTCGTGCTTCGGTTTTTTTCCAAGCAGAAATCAGACGGCCAGCCTGATGCTGACATCCACGATCGTGGCTGTGGCTCTTGTCTTGCAGAGTTTTGTTTCCAGGAGCTTTATCACGGGAACCATCGCCGGTATTTCAGCGGCGATCCTTGCTTCCGGCGTCTTGTTTTTCTCGACATCCCGGGGTGGTATTCTCTTTCTCGTTTTGGGCATTGTCATTTGGATCCTGGGCCTCGATCGGAAGCGCTTCGCCTTTGCCCTGCCTGTTTTCGGATTAGTCATAATGGTGGCTGCAGTTCTTTTCCTGGCCTCACCTCAAGGGGCCAGGGATCGCATCTTTGAAAGCCTCGCCGGGGGACGCCCCACTGCCGACGGGGCATCCGAACCTCTCCCGCAAGTCCTTCAGGATGGTCGCCTCATGATCTTTGCCGATACGCTGAGCATGGTTGCCGATCACCCGATGACAGGGAGTGGACTGGGGACCTATGAATATGTTTACCCGTTTTACGCCAAAAAAAGCCTCTCCGAGCATACCGCCGCTCATGCCGAAAGCGACTGGTTGACCCTCCTTGAAGAAGCCGGGCCGCTGGCCCTTTTGGGGGCTTTTGCATTCTTGTCCCTCTTGATCGGTGGAATCAGGCAGTCGCGAGGGGCCCTCTCATGGCCCTTGAGATGGGGAATGTTCAGCGCCTTTCTTGCCGAGGTCTGTCACGGATTCGTGGATGTTCCGGCGCATAGTCCCGAACTCAGGTGGTGGATGCTTTTTCTGGCGACGGTGCCGGTAAACCTAGCGGTAGGACGGGGTGAGTCGGCAGGTCGGTTTCGTTTTCAGCGATTCCTGTTCATTCTTGCCGGAGTCTTCTCCATCTTCCTTGGCGGTTTCTTGATTTACGGCCAGTGGGGAGGGGGAGCTTCCATGCCTCCTTATGCTGTGGACAATGGTCTAAAGCGTCTTTCCGAGCTTAATCAATCCGTTCGCTTTCAAGAGGCTGCCGATCTTTCCGAAAGCCTTCGGGTTCAATACCCGATGGCGTGGGAGCTTTCCTATCTACGGGGCATGATGCTGGTGGCGCTTGGCCGTCCGGTACCGGAAGCCGCGGCGTGCTTTGATGTCGAGAATGCACTACGTCCCAGGTATGCGGAGTCTCCTTACCGTGCGGGATCCGCGCTGGCTAACTTGGACAGCGAAGCGACATTGAGATACTGGGAAGAAGCGTTGCGACGCCGACTGGCAATTGATCATTCGCCGAACTGTAACGGTGCCCGCGCGCGGGATCTCTATGGCTCAATGCTCACCATCGCCTCCAAGAACCCCTCTCTCATGGAGGGAATGTACCGGCTTTTAATCCTGTCATCGGAACTGCGATTGAGCTGGCTTTCCCAAAGGTTCTGCACTGCCGAACAAATCAACGACGCGGTGAATGATGAGGCTTGGATGAATTCGTTGACCTCTAAAGACCTCTCAATCGTACTCCAACTCTGGTGCAGGCAAGCCAATCAAGCGGGGATTGGCTCATTCCTGGATGCCCATCCCGACTGCTTGGATCGATTGTCCTCGAAAGAACAGAGGCGCTTCTTTGAGGCTTGGTGGAGTAAGGGAGATTGGCCAACGATCACAGCCTTCCTGCGTGATCATCCACGGTATGATCGGGCGGCGGCTGCCACCCGTGCAGTGATCGCCGCTGCCACAGGTTCCCCGGAGTGGGCTTGCGGTCTCCTCCTCGATACCTTCAGTATTCCTGTTCCTGAGTTGGATCTTGAGGGAACGCAGGGAATTCGCGGGGGCGATGACTCCGTTCCCGATGACCCGCTGGCTGCTGCTCGTTACTATATCGAGCGGGGTAATAAGCGCGCCGCGCTTCGGCTTTTGACCGAGGCGATGAGGGGAGGGGATAGGTCAGAGGCTCTCCGACTCAGAGCCGTGCTCGCGATGCGTGGCGAGGATTGGAAGGCGGCTCTAAACGACCTCCTTGCCTACCTGCATGCGAAGGGAGAGTTGTGAAGAAGTAATTGGGGCTCTGGGGCTCCTGCTGACCCTCGGCATTGACGGCACTTTGCTCCCGCAAAGCCGTGCCGCCCTTTCAGGGCTGTTCGCTACGCTCACAGTCTACCGCGCTCCTTCCCAGGAGCTTGGTTCAGGTTTCCCATCCGGTACAAGTTCAAGACATGGGTAACACTTTAGGTTCAGGACATAGGTAACACCTTGGGGCTCTTACTGGTACAGGTTCAGGACATGGGTAACGCTTTAGGTTCAGGACATAGGTAACACCATGGGGCTCTTACTGGCAGGGTAAGAGACTATGCCGTGGCAACACCTAGACCTAATGAGCCAGAGAACAGAGTTTGCGCTTCGAGCG
>JAIOPL010000026.1 GCA_021413925.1 Verrucomicrobiota bacterium | reverse complement strand
TGAGTTCTCCCTGAAGATCCGTGGAAGACCACCACGTTGATAGGTTGCAGGTACAAGCACAGTAATGTGTTCAGCTTAGCAATACTAATGATCGTTCGGCTTTATTAGTTCATTTTGGATTCACCTTAAGCAGTGAATCCTCCTAATGGACTCAAGCTCGAAAAGTTAAGGCACTTTTTACTACTATCTGCAGATGTCAGTGAACACCGATGGATTGGATCGCAAGATCTAAGCACGCGGCCGTTCTTTGAAAACCTGACAAACGACAAGGCAAGCTACGAGTCTCTAGAGACCCGAAATCTTGAGAAGTCCATGGCAACATGTGAATCTCCCGGTTTCGTCCTCTGGTGATCATAGCGCGGTGGCACCACCCGTTCCCATCCCGAACACGGAAGTGAAACGCTGCAGCCCCGATGGTAGTGCATCTATAGGTTGTGCGAGAGTAGGACGTCGCCAGGTTTAACGGCCCCGAGAGGAGAAATCCCCTCGGGGCCGTCCTTTTTTGTAGCAGAATGCCGCCGGATGATATTTCCCGCTGAGGCGCAGAGACGCTGAGGAAATACAGTAGAAAGAAATAGATCTGTACTGATGAGAGTTTCATCATGTGCCCTGAATCAACTGACTTTGATTGCAGAAAATCATCTCTGCGTCTCTGCGCCTCTGCGCGAGAATGGATCCCGGTGTATTGACAGAACTCCTTGTCAGCTTTATCTATCACCCTATGTCCAATCCTGTCCTCGATCGCGCCGATTTCAATGTAGCCGGATCCTCCGCATCTGGAGTCATGACCCTTCGGGGCACAGTCAACAAATCTGCCATTCTCCTGCTTCTGACCATCGTCGGTGCTGCCTACACCTGGAGCGCCACTCGTGGGGGATATTCTTCAGCTGGGATGGGCTACACCATGGTCGGCGCCATTGCTGGATTCATCCTGGCCATGGTAACCTGCTTTAAGCAGGACTGGGCACCGATCACTGCCCCCATCTACGCACTCTGCGAGGGACTTTTTGTCGGCGGCATCTCGGCCATGTACGAGGCCAAGACTCACGGAATTGCCATCCAGGCGGTCATGCTCACCTTCGGCACCTTTGCCGGCATGCTCTTTCTCTTCCAGGGGAACATCCTCCGCGCCACTCCAATGTTCATGAAAGTCGTTGTCGGAGCCACTATTGGTATCATGCTCACCTATCTGCTGGGGATGATTCTCTCCTTCTTTCATATCCAGTTGCCCATCTTCGGTGGAGGTCAACTCGGCCTTATCTTCAGTCTCGTGATCGTCGTCGTCGCCGCACTGAACCTCATCATCGATTTTGAGTTCATCGGACAATCGGCCTCCTCGGGCAATGCTCCCAAATATATGGAATGGTATGGGGCCTTCGGACTGCTGGTGACCGTCGTCTGGCTGTATGTTTCGATGCTCCGACTACTCTCTATCCTCAACGGCGGCGGAAATAATAGGTAGGCTTGTGCTTTTGGCGTGGGGCGGTGTTGCTGCTCGGTTGCCGTAGGGCTACTACGGCTTCGTTTGAGCGCCTAGCTATCTTCTCAAGGTCGCAGCGCCTCGAAAAGATAACCCGCACCTCCATTAAAGCTCTTTTATTGCTAGAGCGTTTTCGGCAATGCATGCCCTCAGATCCCAAGTCCAGGCCCAGGCGCAATCCCCTCAGCAGGTTCTGGCCGCAATGGACCAGTGTCGTGAGTTCGCGTGACGCAGCGCGTCTTCCTGTCGTGATTTCAGGCGGCCAGGAGACCGATCCTGGGGACCATTGCAGGCCCGTGGTTCTCGTGGCCAGAGGGTTGGGGGTATCGCCCGTGTTCTCCGTGCCGGGTGGCCGGAGCGGTCCCGTCAACGTGAATCTCTCCTTCAGTCAGGATCTCTCGAAGAACGGATCCATCGCCACGGTGATGCTCCTGAAATAAAGGGCATTTTTCATTGATCAGAATCTCCAACAGCCAATACTCCAAAAACCCATGAAAAACCTCCGCGCCCTCGCCCTGATTCTCCTCTCGGCCCTTCTGCTTGTTCCCGCAGCGAATGCGGCCAGCGCCCTGCAACTCCAGAACGACTCAAAGGCCGCCTTGGAAAAACTCTATACTGCTAATCCCAAGAACCGTGATCTTGGCCAAAAGGCGTATGCCATTCTGGTTTTCCCCACGGTGGTTAGAGCCGGGCTTCTGATGGCTGGTTTTGAACGTGGTGATGGAGTCCTTTATGTGAAGGGCCTAGTCGATGGTTATTACAACACGTCCTCCGTATGCCCCGGCCTTCAGGCCGGTGCCCAGACTTACTCCTACGCACTCTTCTTCATGACTCCTGAGGATTTACAGAGCCTGAAAAAATCGGGCGGTCTTAACCTTGGAGCGGCTCCCGGCCTAACGATTGCGGATAAGGGGGTGGCCGGTGGCGCCTCACTCTATACTCTGCAAGGCATCAAGGCCTTTGTCTTCGGTCAGAAGGGCCTGATGGCCAACATCGGCTTCAAGGCGACAAAGATCTCTCAGTTTACCCCAAGCATGTAGGGGGTATTGCGGGCAACGTGCCGAAAGGCGCCGCTCTTATTCCCGGATCGCGGTGTAGATCGAAACCGTCCCCAAGGTGAGGGGATGGGCCATCGCATCCCTGAATCCACATGAGTCGATCAGCGAGGTCATGGCCTTCCCTGATGGGAATTGTTCGATCGAGACGCCAAGGTATTCGTAGGCGTCTTTCCGTCCCGTGACGATGCCAGCCATGATGGGCAGGACGTGGTGGAGATAGGCCCTGTAAAGGGGACGAATGACCGGGAGCGTCGGCAGGGAGAAATCGAGGATCAAGAGATGCCCCCCCGGCTTGAGAACGCGGGCCATCTCGGAGAGACCCTTCTCCCAGGAGGCCATGTTGCGAAGACCAAACGCCGCGGTCACGACCTCGAAGTTTTGATCGGCAAAGGGAAGGTTCATACCGTCGGCTACGACGAGTTCGGGGAGTCCATTCTTCCGTGCGACATCCAGCATCGGGGCGCAGAAGTCAGCTCCGACAACGCGGGCGTCTGGGCAGTTCTTCCTGATAGCCATGGCGAGATCGCCGGTTCCTGTGGCGATATCGAGCACGGTGGCTGGATTCCAGGGTCGGATGAGCCGGACCGCGATGGCGCGCCAGTAAAAATCAAGTCCCCCGCTCAGGAGGTGATTCACCACCTGGTAACGACCCGCGATGTCGGAGAAGAGTCCCCGTACCATTTCGGGATTCTCTTTGTAGATCTCCATGAGTGATCGGCGTTGGTGGCTCTAGTGGGGCCCTGGGATGGCTTGATGAAAGAAAAAAGTGCTCACGAGAGGAATCGAACCTCCATGGGTTACCCCATACGCTTCTGAGACGTACGCGTCTGCCAGTTTCGCCACGTGAGCAAGAGGGGTGAATTTATCCTGCCTCTCGGGAAAGTAAACCCTCAAGGTGAGGGCCAGTGAGGAATCGGATGCCCGAAAAAGGAATCAGTGGTTCCCTAAAAGACGAAAAAGAGACGAATTTCGGCTGGCGTGCTCATCCATCCCGTGCAAAGTACTTATCTCACCACTTAACTCATGACCAAACGATTCCTCATCCTTCTTTCGATCATCCTCTCCGCGGGTCTTCTTCATGCGCAGAGTTCCTCCTCCAAGTCCTCCGCTACACCAGACATCAATAAGGTGATATCGGATGCGGTTGCCAAGGGCGGTGCAAGCTCTTCCGCGGTCGCTTTGAAGGATCCCGTTGCCATCGTCAACGGAGATAAGATTAGCCGGGCTGATCTGGATAAGGCCTTCACTGAGGCTCTCGCCGCCAGCGGTCAGGCCAATGCGCCCCTCACCGCCGACCAGAAGATGCAGGGCTATCGCCAGATCCTCGACGGCATGATCATGGAGAAGTTGGTCGACAAGCAGGCCGCCGCGGTCAAGGTCGACCAGGCCGAGATCGACGCCCAGCTGGCCAAGATCAAGAGCCAGTTCCCTTCCGAGGAGGTCTTTCAGGCCGAAATGAAGAAGTCGGGCATCACCATGGATCAGTTTGTTGCCAATCTTAGCAAGTCGATCCGTCAATCCAAGTGGATGCAGTCGCAGGTCGCCGGGAAGGACAGTGTCACCGAGGCCGATGCCAAGAAGTTTTACGATGCTAACACCAAGGAGTTCACCAACCCTGACCTCGTGAAGGCCAGCCACATTCTCTTCCGTACTGCTCCCGATGCCACCGCAGCGCAGCAGAAGGTCGCCGAGAACAAGGCCAAGGCCGCGATCGTGCGAGTGAACAAGGGTGAGCCGTTTGACAAGCTGGCCTCCGAGCTCTCTGAGGAGCCAGGTGCCGCACAGCGTGGCGGAGACTTGGGTTACTTCCCGAAGGACAAGATGGTTCCGGAGTTTGCCGATGCCGCTTATGCCCAGAAGGTCGGCTCTGTCAGCATCACCCCGGTGAAGACAAAGTTCGGCTACCATGTGATCAAGGTCACCGACAAGAAGCCCGCCGGCACCGCCACCTTTGACGAGGCCAAGGCTCAGATCATACAGTTTCTCCAAGCCCAGAAGCGTCGTGAGATCTTCAAGGGCGTCATGCAGGAACTCCGCCAGGCTGCGAAGATCGAGAGCACTCTGCCTGCTCCGAGTGCCGCTATGGTGCCTGCCAAGTAGGGGCTGATACTTCCCAGTGGTTTAACTGATCCCGATGGAGTCGTCTCAGAAGACACCCGTCGGGGTTATCGGAATGGGGATCATAGGGAGCCGTATCGCGGGGGCTCTAAGACGAGAGGGGCATCCCGTCTCCGTCTGGAACCGTTCGCCCCGTGCCGAGCCGAACTTTCTCTCATCGGCCCGGGAGGTCGCTGAGTCGGCGGATATTATCCAGATTTTTGTTCGGGATGGGGAGGCGCTACTGGAGGTGATTCGTTCCATGGGGACTGCCTTGGGTGGATCCCATCTCGTCATGAACCATGCGACTGTCGGCCCTGCTGAGACGCTCGAGGCCGCCCGCCTGGTAAATGAGAGGGGAGCTTCTTTCCTGGATGCCCCGTTCACGGGTAGCCGCGATGCTGCGGCCGTAGGAGAGCTTGTTTACTATATCGGTGGTGAGGAGTCCGTGCTCGAGCGCGCTTTGCCGATTCTCAAGGTTTCGGCCAAGGCCATCCTACTCATGGGCCCTGTGGGTGCCGCCACCTATGTGAAAATCGCCACCAACATGATCAGTGCTGCGGAGATCGGCGTGCTCTCGGAGGCCCTGGCATTGCTGGCCCGGGGAGGAATTCCACTTCCTCGTCTTATGGAGGCTTTGCAGCATAATGTAGCGAATTCCGGAGCCATCTCCGCCAAGTTACCCCTGATGCTCACCGGAGACTTAGCTCCCCGTTTTTCGGTCAAGAATATGCTGAAGGATCTCCAGATTGCCCTGCGGTCGGTCGAAGGTAAGGGGATCGACCTGCCCGTCACCGCCGCGACTGCGGGAGCTCTGATGGGAGCAGTGCAGGCCGGATGGGGGGAAGATGACTTTGCCTCCCTGGCTCGTCACTATGAGTATGCGGGTAGCGTGAAGGATCTCCCGGATCAGACACCTTTTTCGACGGCCGTCACTGGCACCTCCAAAGGAGCAAAGGAAAACGAGCACAAGGCCAAGGCAACGAAAGGGGCTGATCCGAAGGTTGAAAAAAAGAAGTTTTTAGGACTCTTTGCCGGGTCAAAAAAATCTTGAAACCTCCGGTAATGCTCCAAGAACAGGCGGAACAACTGCGCCAGGCTAAGGTGGGGGGAGGTGCCTTTCTTCTGCCTCCGAGACTTCTTCTGCGTCTCTCCGGAGCTGATGCCTTCCGCTATCTGAACGGACAGATCACACGCGACCTGAGTCGTATGGCCGCCGGAAATGCCTTGCAGGCCTGCATCCTGACTCCGAAGGGAAAGCTCTGTGCACCCTTGCTGATCTGGCGTGAAAATGACGATCTGATGGTCGAAAGTGATCCTTCTTTGAAAGAGATCCTGATTGCGCGCCTAGAGCGCTATATCGTGGCGGACGATGTCTCTGTTGTTGTTGAGCCCGAGGACTCCAAGAGACACACAATCCATCTTTTTGGAAAACTATCTGAGTCCGTGCCTTGGGTTTCCGCTGCCGGCATCCGAGTTAACCGCTTGGGAACTGTGGGCCTCGATCTCAATCAAGATTTTCCCGGCTTGGCATCGCTTGCGATTCTTGATCCCGTTGCCATCGAGGCCCTGCGAATCGAGAGGGCAATCCCTGTCTGGGGATCTGAACTCAGCGAGGAGACTTTACCCCCGGAGGCTGGCCTTGATCGCACGCACATCGACTATGACCGCGGTTGCTATCCCGGGCAGGAAGTGATCTCCCGTCTCAAGAGCATCGGCCGGGTCAATCGCCTGCTGAGTCTTCTGACAGCCCCGGGAAACTCAACTCTTACTTCAGGCCATGAAATTATCACGGAGGAAGGCACGGTTGGGTCGATCACCAGTGTTGCTCCCCAGTTGACCGGAGCCGGAGAGCCAGCATTGGTCTTGGCCTTATGCTATCTTAAGCGCCCCGCAGCGGAGGGAAACTCGCCTCTTTTTGCCCTCGATCCCTTGACCGGAAGAAAGACTCCGCTCAGCATCATTCAAGTCACCGGCTCATGAATACCCGATCCCTGCTTCCTCTGGTTCTTCTGCCAATGCTTTTTTTGACAGGATGCGCCACAACGCCCCGTTACGTCGGATCAGGGAATCAGGCGGCTGTCATGCTGATCAAGGTCCGCAAGGAGAAGAAGCCGCAGCGCATCGTGATCGAGCTGAATGATTCCACAGCGCCGCAGACCGTCGCCAACTTCAAGAATCTGATCCAGCGGCATTATTACGACGGAATGAGGTTTCATCGCCTCTTTCCTCATCAGTTAGTCCAGACAGGCGATCCTAAGACCCGCCTAGGGGTTGTCGAAAGCGTCCTTCAGAAGATAGGGCTTGGCCTTCAGGACTCCGATCGTGCCGGCACAGGAGGTCCCGGTTATACTATCCCTGCTGAGATCCGTCTGAAGCTCGAGAAGGGTGCGGTTGCGACGGCTCGTCTTCCCGACACGATCAACCCCACCCGCGCCTCAAATGGCAGCCAGTTCTTTGTCTGCATCGAGGCCATGCCCCAGCTCAATGGTCAGTACACTGTCTTTGGCAAGGTGACCCAGGGATTGGAAGTGCTCGATGCCATCAGCGGCTTCCCCGCCAACAGCAACGACTTCCCGACCGAGAACATCGTGATCCAGTCGATCCGGCTGGAGTGACGCAAGCCCGAAAGGGCTTGCTAGGCTGATAGCTTTTTAGGCTGTAGGCCTTTAGAAAAGAAGCAAAAGAATCTCCCGCAGAGGCGCTGAGACGCAGGGGTACAAGCAAGAGGTTAATAGAGAGTAGCCCTTTTAAGGTATGAATCGGGGAAGGTATAGGCATCCCGTTTCATCATTCATCCTTCTGACTTCATAATTTCAGAAAGAACTGGGCAGGAGAGGATGATCCTCGGGCTATGCCCGACGCTCTGCTAGAATGACTCGCCTTGCTCGGAGTTCCTGACGCACTAAAGCGCGTGGCAGTCGAAGGAAACAAGCGCAGCACGACTTACTCCCTGAAGGGCTAGGCAGTAGGGGTCAGGGAGCGGGGAGTGAGAGGCCCTGCGTGACATAAAGCTATGGGTAGATAAGATTACCTCCATCAGATGGCTTTTTCCCCTTTAACCGAAAGCAAAAGAAGAAGCCATCCAAGCCAGTCGTTAGGGCTAAAACCAGCGACGACAAGTCCCAACTGACCCTCCAGCTAGAAGAGGTCAAACGCCAGAGGCAGGAGCTTCTTCGGAGAACTGAAGAGGCCCAGAGGAAGGTAGAGGACATTCCAAAAAAGATTGCAGAGCGTAAGCGACGGGAGGTTGAACGGATCCACGAAAGGGCTCAGAACCACAAAACAGTCTGGGGGCTAGGGAAGCCCACCTATCGGATCCCATCGGTTGTTACTCGAAAACATTCCCGTGCAGAGCAGCGGTCCATGGCGAAAAAGTTCCTGATTTTATGTGCCGTTCTGGGGGCCTTGCTTTTGCTCCTATGGAAGGCTGCATCCTGAAGGATGGGATTGCTCCTATTTTTTCAGAGCTCCGGCAATCGTTCAGAGAGCATTTCCCTTAAGCCTGTTGTTCACGAAGATGTGGCTGGCTCTTGGGCGGAAGAAGGAGTCCTGAGCGGGCTCTTTCTTTTAGCTATTGGAGGCTTCTTCTAGTGGCAAGTATGAAACCGTTTAGTCTGATTCCTTCTTGATATGTCTTTAGAAACCACTTCATGGAGCACACCTCTCAGTGGATGTGACTCTTATATTGCTGCTCTCAACGATTACATGACCAGATCGGGGCAGGGGCACCACCGGTGTGTAACAATGATAGAGGTGGGCAATGGATTCTCCATTCTGGCCCTCAAGTCTGCTCTAGCCCGTTTTGGATTAAATCACCCAATACTTGGAGCTCAGATTACTCGTGCTTATCCAGGAGCGGTACCTCGATGGAAGAATACCTTCACTCCAGAGATCGAAGTACAGGAACATTCCCAGGAAAGGGATTCTCATGATTTAGCCCGAGAACTTCTGGCTACTAACTGGAAGGGGATGATGCGATTCGATGTAATCGCGCAGGCAGATGGCGCAATCATTCTGATGAGTTGGAGTCATCTCATCTTCGACGGAAAAGGGGCAGAGTTGGCGTTAGCCGAGATTTCTCGACTATCATCGATCGCTATCAATCCAGATAGCCGAACCTTCTTGCAGAGTATTCCGGATGTTCCAGCAATGGGGTTTCGAGATAAGTTAAAAGCCGTAAAGCCCTTTATCGACAGATACTGGGAGTTGAGAAAGGAGCAGGTCAGATCGCTTTGCGTGGATCAGAGAGAAGCTGGCATTTCAGATTTCCGAATCATCAGATTCACGAGCGAGGAATCAGAAATCATTCTCCAAAGAGCTCATGATCTTACTGGTGGGATATTCCTACTTCCCTATTTCCTAGCAGTAGCCATGAGAGCCCATAAGAGGGTTCTCGCCGACAGAGGAATACACAGTGGATCGCTTGAATGTTCCATCTCCCTCCAAAAAAGGAAGAGAGGTACGAATGGCCCCATTTTCCAGAACCAGGTGTCGCAAATGTTTTTCTCTCTAAAGCTGGAGGAAACGGACTCGTTGAAAACAGCGACGAGCAAACTCCTAGATCAGTACAGCTCCATGGCAAAGACAGGCTTCGATGCGGCCTTTTTAATCATGACAAATTGGATGAGACGCATTCCTTTGAATCTCTACCGGATCTTTATGAGGAAAGAGGCTTCGGGACAGATCACTTCATTTTTTCACGCTCATACTGGAGTCTTCCTATCAGGAGTTTCGGCTTTCTGTGGAGGAGTAATTCAAGATGGGTGTCATGTACCCTCGGTTTCTCAACCTCCGGGGACCGGGTTGTTCTTAAGCGAGAGAGATGGACTCCTTACTGCAACTCTCTGCTGGCGAGATGGAGTGATTTCCACTGAAGAGGTCGAAACCATGCAGCAGATGATTAGAGGCGATCTGCTGACATAAGATCGCCGGGCTTTAAGTGGGATCCGGAGCGCGATGTTCGGTTGACCCGGATGCGGCTGACGTAAAGGGCACAAGTAACCCACCTAGGATCGAAACCGTTGCCTGCAATCCAAACCCTCCCAGAGAGATGAGGGCTGCAGCGCCTCCTGGAACAGAAAAGATGGTTCCGAGAAGCTCTTGAAAAAGTGTTTCTCTAAGGCCTATCCCAAAAAGAGTAATTGGAATAGCAACCAAGGTATCCACCACCGGCATGATCGCGAAGATGTCTATCATACTGAGTGATACGGCAAACGCTTTTGCGCTGAAGAAATAGGTGCTGAAGTGAGCTAGGGTCGCTCCGATTGAGGCAATAATTCCCAGGAAGATCAGGATCGGGCGTGCCGCTAAGCCGCTAAAGATATGGCCCAAATGATGGAATCGTTTCCTAAAGGGGGACAAGAAGCCAGGAACCCATAGAGAGCGGATCCTAGGCAACGTAGTAAGCCACCAAAGGAAGATGAAAAAGACAGCTGAGCTGAGTATTGATACCGAGATCGTCAGGAGCTTGTGGGTTATCGGGTGCGACTCGAAAAGGGGCCAGTTCACAAGCAATGAAATGCTCAGAGCTAAAATCAAGGCAACGAGACCACAAAGTCTGTCTGCCAGGACTGTGAGCGATGCCCTGAGTTTCTTTTGTGGGTAGAGTCGAATGATATAAAGAATCCGGAAAGCATCTCCCCCCCCTGTTCCTGGTAGCCCAAGAGAAAAGAACGCACCGGCTCCACAAAAGATGAAAACTCGTCCTAGAGAGACCGGCGTGCCAAAAGCGCGTAGAACCAACCACCATCTAACGGCAGCCAGAGTTTCATTCAACAGGGCCAAGAAGAGCCCAAAAAACAACCACTGGGGATTTGCAGCCGAAAAGACTTTTGATGCCTCCCCCCTGAGGGCGGGGTTTGAAAAGATGTGCCAGATCAGAAAGACTGAAAAAGCCGCCTGAATGATGGCGAGCCAGTATTTGCGCATAAAGAAGGACAAGCCAATTACTCCGTTGCAGGCGTAAGGTCGAGACACTTATAGTCGCCCAATATGCACAATCTCAGCCATCAGAATGATGAGAAGTGCTACGATGTCGCTGTAATAGGGGGCGCTTTGAGTGGAGCTTCGGCGGCCCTCCTTTTGAAGAAGGAAGATCCATCACTGCGAATCATTCTTATCGAGAAGAATACGTCTTTTAAGAGGCGAGTCGGCGAAGCCACCGTAGAAGTAAGTGGATATTTTCTCTGCCGAAAACTCGGTCTCACCCGCTTTCTGACACAATCACAACTCAGCAAGAATGGTCTGAGGTTTTGGTTTTCAAATGACCAGGCATCAGGGATTGAAGAGTGTTCTGAAATTGGTGGAAAATACCTCTCCACCGTACCCTCCTTTTTAGTCGATCGTTCAGTTCTTGATGAGGAGGTCCTCAATCGCGCGACCAGTGCGGGAGTCGAGGTTATGCGCCCTGCTCAGGTCACTTCTGTTGATCTTGCTGCAGGAGGAGATCAGACGCTCAAGATCAAATCTGATCAGGGAGAAAGTATTCTTCACGCCCGGTGGGTCATTGATGCGTCGGGATTGAAGTGCATGCTTGCCAGAGCAAATGGTTGGTTTCGTCCAACACCCACACATCCTACGCTCGCCACTTGGTCCCGCTGGAGAGGAGCTAAGGATTGGGATGACTTATCTCTCTCAGATTCAGAATCTGATTTTTCACGATCCTTTGTGGGAATTCGAGGAACAGCCACAAATCATATGATTGGAGATGGTTGGTGGGCATGGTGGATTTCCCTCAAAGGAGGGGATACAAGCATCGGGGTTGTCATCGATCAGCGTCGGGCAGAATGGCCTGATGATCGTGCTCCAGTAGGCGAAAAGATCAGGGAGTTCCTCTCACGTCATGCTGGCGCCCGCGAAATGCTCAAGGGTGCCGAATATATCGAAGGCGACGTTCATTTCCGAAGAAATCTTCCTTACTGTTCAACAGTGCAGGCGGGAGATGGCTTTGTGCTTACTGGAGATGCCTCAGCATTTCTGGATCCGTTCTACAGTCCAGGAATGGACTGGATTGCTTTTACAACAAGCTCGGCAGTTAAGGTGATCATGTCATGGAGAAGGAATGAAAACCTATCCGAGGAACTCAAGCGCCATAATCGGGAATTCACTACGAGCTACCAGCGTATGCTCGAAGCTCTTTACCAAAATAAGTACGATTACATGGGCGACTTTGATCTCATGAAGATCGCATTCAGACTGGATATTGCTCTCTACTACCTCTTTGTTGCCAAAGTGATCTTCCAAAGCGGTGGAAAAGAACTTTCCCAGCCTCCTTACAGTCATCAAAACGCGTGGCCCGTATTCTGGCTGATGCGCTGCTATAATCGTCGGATGGCGGCCATGGGTATGCAGCGTAGGAAGGATGGCCGTTTTGGTTGCCACAATAACGGATGTAGAGACCTCTTTGGGGGCTTCAACTTCAAGGTCTCCCAACTTCTCAAGATCATTATTGAATCCTTGTTCGGTTGGATCCTCCTTGAGATTCGAGAGGGGTGGAAATCCTGGTTTAGATCGCCTGAGTCCTCGACCACTGCGATTGATGCAGTGCCTGAATTTGCAGGCACGATGAACTGATCTCTAGCTCGTAAACGAAGGTGCTGTAAGTCTAGCTGCACCAAACTGCTGGGATAGGCCCCAATAAGGGACGATTAGATCCTGAGTCAGTCCCTGATTGATAAGCCTTGCAGCTTTGATCGTATCCCAAACGGCAGAGGCAGTAGAAGCCTCGTAGAAGGGGTGAGAAATACCTGAAAGCATGCGGTCTCCGACAACTTTGGATTCGATCTGTTGCACCCATCCGGTTGCTGTTGGCATTACCTTAGACTTACGTGGGTGTGCCGCGAGGCATTCAACTCCAGCAGTGAGAGCCTCAGACTTTGAGGAGTAACAATAACCGTCAGATAGTCCGGCTAGTATCACTGATTGATCAGATGGTTTTGAAGTCAGAAGGATGGCCCCCGCCCCCTCCCCCGGTACCAAGCCCTGTCCACGCATCCATCCTGCAGAATGAAAAGCATCGAGTTGGTAGGGATCAAACTCCTCCGCACCAATCAAAAGGACATTGTCGACGTTTCCTCTGCGCATCCAACATTCAGCAGTGCGGAGAGAGTTGGCCCAGCAGGATTTATCTCCGACTTGCGAGTAGACTGGTCCGGAAGTTCCAAGAGTCGATACAAGGTGACTTACAGGGCTGTTAAAAACTGTTTCCGGGAACAGGATTGGACTGGCAAATCGGCGACCTTCAGTGGTCATTTGCTTGTAGAAGCGGACTGAGTAGACAAGGCAGCCAAGGAAGAACGAAGCAATGACCCCGGTGCGTGATAGATCGATGTCAGGGACAGTGGAAAGCGCCTGCGAAGCCGCTTCGGTCATGTAGTACGCGATGGGGCTGGCTCTCCGAAGTCGGGGTTCTTTCCCCCATCTGGTTATCTCAGGAAGGGATTGATCGACGAGGGAGGCATTGTAGGAATGATTTCGAGACCCACTTTCTACAAGCTTTTGAGGCCATGGAGAGTCCAATGACTCTACCCCAATGCCACCTGGGGTCACCGCGCCGCAGGAAAGGATTCCAATTCTCATGGCTGGGTAAGCAGGAGTGCAGCATTAGACCCACCGAAGCCAAGATTAACACTCATTGCTGCTTTAAGATCGGCACGCTCATTCATTTTTACCAAGGCTTCTGAGACTAGTGGCTCGGGATCTTGGAGATTGATCTGCGGAGGAAGTATCCCGGTTTGTAGGGCTTTAATACAAATCAGCGCTTCAATAGCCCCAGCGGCTCCAAGAGTATGCCCAATTGCTGATTTCGTGGAACTGAGTCGGGTCGAATGCCCTTCAAACACATTAGCGAAGGCCTTCGCCTCAGCCCCATCATTGAATGGGGTCCCGGTACCATGAGCATTCACGTATCCGATATCGCTGGGGGAAAGGGATGCTTCCTGCAGCGCTTGCCTCATGGCCTTCTCAAGAGGTTTTCCATCCTGAGAAGGTTGGGTGAGATGAAAAGTATCAGTCGTCTGGCCGTACCCTGCAACACGAGCATGAATTGTAGCTCCCCTTTTTTGAGCATGGGCTTCACTTTCTAGGACAATAAATGCCGCCCCCTCGCCAAGCATGAGGCCTCGGCGACCACGATCAAACGGGCGACACGCATCAGGGGCAAGTGTCTGTAGAGAATCAAACCCGGCGTAAACCAGTTCGCAGAGGGCGTCATATCCGCCCGCCAGAACAATATCAGCCATATCAGCCCGGATCAGATCAGCCGCATGTCCAATCGCATTGCCCCCGCCAGCGCAGGCATTCGCCACGATCATTGCGGGGCCGTGGAAACGAAAATGACGGTGGATCTCGCTAACCTGCTGTTGGGCTTGATAGTGGGCGACTTTAGCAGTTTGCCCTTGTCCATGGCCCTGCCAGATAGAGTTTAGAAACTGTTCCCCCATTTCCATGCCGCATGCAGTTGTGCTAATCGACATCTCGATTCGGGGATAGATTGATGTTCCTCGGGAGTCTAAAAGCCCCGCCATTTGAAGTGCCCCTTCAACAGCGGGAAGAGCCAGTCGGGAGGAGCGACTAAGACGGGAAAGCTGTTTTTTGGATAGAGAGGGTATTTCAGGAAGTATTGCCTGCGCCCCTTCAGTGACTCTGCACCCTTGAACCTCAATGGCAGAGATGGGACTCCTCGCAGTCCTTCCTTCAATGATTCTTGTCCACGTGGACTCCACATCCACTCCCAGAGGCGTAACGCACCCGTATCCTGTAATCACAGGCTTGGATGAATTCACGGAGGGCATCACAACAAAACATCAGATTTTGAAAACAATGAGGAGGTCATTCTGACCAAAATGCCCTCTATGAAGTGACTTCAGGCCTTCTTTTCTGTAAAAGGGATCTCCAGAGTCGGGGCAATAGAAAGAGAGAGATCACTCCATCAATCAGGAGACCTAAAGAGCAGGTTTTACCCAGTGCAGCCAGGCCGAGGTTGCTGGCCCATGCAAGGGATCCAAAACCAACTGCCGCAGAAGTGCAGCAAAGGAATATCACCAGCCCAAGTTCATTGTACGCTCCCGAGATGTCGCCTCCATTCCGGCGAAGTGCCAGAAGGAACAGGATGCTGTAGTCGGTCCCGGTACCTAGAAGCAGTAGAACTGCTGCAAGATTGAGAAGCCCCCAAGTCATCCCTAGAAGTGACATAGCCCCTGTAAGGCAGAGGAGAACCAAGAGTGTTGTAGCAATAAAAAGGCCCAGGGATTTGATGCTGCGCAGACCAAAAGCCAAGACAACCAGAATCCCAAAAATGAGCCCCAAGGAGACCAACATGATTTCTTTGGGTAGGAGCTGTTCAAGTTCCTTCGATAAAGTTTCCCAACTTACGAGATACACACCATCACTACTGAATTCTTCAACAAGAAATCGTTCAAAACCAGGGACAGGCTCTACGATGCCAAGCGCCATAAAGCTTCCATCCGTATGGCGTGCCAATCGTTGAAGAATCCATTGACTTGTTGGGTTAGAAGGCCAGATCGGAGGAGTTATCGTCCGCCATGCTGCTATTTGACCCAAGACATCTGAAGTGAACGAGAACGCGCCCTCATTGAAGCCAGCATTGAAAAGAGAACTCTTCAATCGGGGGAGATCCTTCTCAAGAGATCCAAGGGAAGAAAGGTTCCTTTGTTGATTGGCTGAGTCAGGCCAAAGTCCAAGTGGGGAGATGAAGCTTCGTATTTTCCCATCCCTCTTACCTTCCTCAAGTTGCTTTTGGGTTTTCTGTAGCCGGATGAGCACTTCAGTTTCGTCTCTACCAGTGACGACAAGATTTAGTTCGCCTTTCTGGACTCCAAGATTATTCGAGAGTTGTTCGAGGGCATGATGAGACTGACTGTTTTTGGGGCGAAGAGTTGATGGGGAGAAGTCCGCATGAGGGAATCCCTTCAAGATCAATGCACTCAGGCAGACGATCACCATGGTGATAGCCATGAGTTCTCCGAACTTAATGAAACGGGGTGACGAGAAAAGACGATCAACCTTCGAGGAAGGAAGGGGTCGCCCAGAACTCCGAAACTTAATGCAAAGTGGCGTAAAGACCCCAAGCATCACGATGACTCCGACACAAACCCCTATACCAACCATGTTCCCAAGTTGAGAAAGGCCCGGAAGACTGCTCAGATTCAGCGAAAAGAAGGCCGCAGCGGTGGTGCTTGATGTCCAAAGGATGTTCCGGAGGCATTTCCACTGTAACTCACGAACGCTTCCAGAATGTCGTAGGGACTGCTGGTAGATAAAGTACCCATAATCGACACTAAGACCTATCATCACCGATGCGAATCCAGCGCCTATTGCGGTGAGTTGGTTAAGGAATAACCCAGCTGTGGCAAGAGAAACGAGAAAGATCAACTGAAGCAGCAAAAGGAGCCAACGAAGTGGCGAGATCTCTCGATAACAGATCCAAAAAAGGAATGTGATGAGCGCCATGGTGGTAACAGCTGAGGTAACCATGTCCCATTGCATTCCCGTCGATATCTCGGCAACAAATGCAGGCTCACCTGTAAAGCCGAGTTGCACATCCTTTCCAATGACTGCTGCCGTGGCGACTCCGCTGATTTTCTTGATCCATTCAGCTATCTCTTTGTAATTCGAGAATGTCTTGGGAGACTCTACATAAACAACACGGAATCTCCCATCTGGGGATGAGAATGCTGATCGCTGCGAAGAACTGAGTGCTGAGTTCTCCATGAGCGAAGACGAGAGCCGATACGGATCCCAACTCAGTAAGGCCATATCGCGTGGTGAAATCGAGTCGGTCAGATCTTGTAGTGTCGTCTTTAAGGTTTCTTCAGCCTGAGCAGGCCCAAGGCTGGCAATAAGACCATCAGTTTTTTCTGATGATTGATTGATCAACAAGAAGCTCAGGCATTCCGCAAGAGTTGCGGGGTTTTTCTCCCAAGGAGGAGCATCAATAACCCGCCTGACTAGACTTGGGTTGCTTGATAAAGCTTCCGATACCCTATCCGCTGAGGTACTTGCTGACTCTGCATCGGAAGCATCAATGGTAATTATCAGTTCATTTGGCAGGGCAAAGTTCCTTAGGAAAAGAGAGAGCCCCTCAACCTGATGAAGTTGGGAAGGAAGCAGGCGTAGGATGTCGACGTTGAAACTGATTTTCGACAATCCCAATGCGATGTAGGAAGTTGCGCCTAGGCATAGCAAAATCCAAAGTGCTTTATTTCTTTTCATCGCTGATCCTGAATCCAGTCAGATTGTACCCGAAGAGATGAGGATCCAACTTTTGGTTAGTTTTTATATCTGTGAAGTCGTTGCGGATGGATGATCCATCGCGAGTCAGGAACTCCAGCCGGATCCACTGTCCTGTTTGAGAGTTAAAATCCAATCTGATTGCGGTAAGTCCACGGACCTGTTCGGTGTTTTTTGGAATAAACTCCACATGGAATATACCCGCTGAGTTCTCAGTTCTAAGAATCCGGACTTCTCGTTGAAAATCATCAAAGCCTCCATTTCCAGGAAGAGACATCATCCCAAATGCTTCGCTGGTGTCAGTACCGCCAATTGGTGATGAGCGGATCTTTTTAGAAGCAGTCTTTTTGAATGGTTGGATGACAGTTGTTTCAGTTGGAGTTCCTATAACGATTGTTTTTGGTGGAGTTCCAAGCTCCCATCGGAAGAACTGTTGGGGTTGTATCCAGAGCTTTCCGTGACTGATGAGTGGATCGCGTAGGGTCTTTAACGACCGGCTTTGAGTAAAATCAGCAGATAATGTATGAATCGACTTCTGTAAGGCGATCATAGCTCTCAGTGGTGAAATGTCTCCAACCGACTCTTTTTGAGTATCTCCGAGCAGGTTTACTGACAGGGTCAGGAGAAGTATCAGCAAGAGCATACCTTTAGGTGATACAAAAGGATTCATCCGTTTGTCAGTTAGCTCTATCTCATGAAGATGCTGAGCTTAATTGGCGACTCAGCATCAAACGACCTCTCGCAACAACCTTTTCTCCCACATGGCATTCTGCTTCTACCTGAACGAGATGCCCAAATGATTTAATGATCGCCACGCTACTCCTGAGTGTATCTCCCGGATAGACAGCAGCAACAACCCGGAACTGGTCAATGCTCGCAAGGAACATCGGCTCGTGTTGTTCCTTGGAACCGTGCATAATAAGAATACCTGCTGCCTGGGCGGCACATTCTACAAGAAGAACCGCGGGTAGTAATGGGTTATCCGGAAAGTGATCAGCAAAAAATGGTTCTGTTCCATCAAACGTCTTCCATCCGATTCCACAATCTGCACTAGACTTCTCGAAGCGGTCTGCAAACCGAAAACCGGGTCCATGCGGAGTGAGGGAGCTCTGGTTCATGAGATTGTAGTAGCGGGATTCAAGCTCGACCCGGATGATGCAGTGCATCCAAGTGAAGAGAAATGATACCATTGATCGGGCTTTTCCATAAACATCGGGATCAACGACTTGGCAATCTGCCGTGTGTAGTGGGCGAGACTTTGCTCCCTGCCCTCTGGTAACCATTTGGGATAAATCGGCGGTTGTGCCGTGATTTGGAACTTCCCATCACTTTGGGTTGTTACCCCCACAGGGATAATGGGACACCCGGAGATAAGAGAAATAAGAACTGGGGCCCCCGAAAACAGCATGTGCCCATAGGGACACTCCACAGGTATGGAGTTACTGTTGTTGTAAGGTCGGTCTGCAAGCATTGCTACGAATCCGCCATTTCGGAGGGTTCTAGCAATTTCAACAACTGAAAAGGCATCATCCCCTACCACAATGGTGTTGACCCCCCATCTTGCCCTGAAATCTGTCCGCCATTGGGTCAGTCCCGGCGAGGGCTCGGGCTGAGTCAACGCAGTCATAGGGAAATCCATTTGCCTCATCACGAGTCCTCCAAGCTCAAAGAACCCAAGGTGACCGGTCACTAGAAGACAGCCTTTTCCATCGTCATGTGCCTGTTTGAGAAATTGGAAACCCTCTTTTTTTGCCAAAAGGCTTAATACCTTTTCAGGCTGGATAGCAGCCAACTCACCGTAGATGGAAAAGCATTCCGCCTGGTTCATGAGTAGCCTGCAGGCAGTCTGAAAAGAGGCTTTCTCTGGTGCCAAGAGAGCAACATTTGAGCGGATCGCCTTTACCGTTGCTGGATGAGTCAGAGCGTATGCAAGGCCTATACCTCGAGCAATAAATCTACCCAGTTCTTTCCCGACTATTCGCCATGCAAAAAGAACAAACTCGAACCACCAAGCATTGTAGAGGAAGCGGTAAAAACGCCTACCCCTATAATCACGATCCTGTCTGTTCATAGACATCGGCAAAATCAAAAGTCCGCGAGACGGCTCAAGGATTCTTATCCTCAATCACCTCAGTGAGGTAATTGCTGGAGCAATCGGCAAAAAGCGTTGGATTTTGCAGATCACATGAAAAGCATCACGCCGAATTCGATCGGTAAGCCCAGGATGAGCATCTCCCCCTACGAGGCGGCCAATGCTTTCAGGAATCTTCATGAACGATGAGGGGTTCATAAATACCTCAAATCCTGCGCGGTCGTAAAATGCTCTGATGATGCGAGCGTACTGGTTCATCCAGCCTGTGATTTCACGCGTATACGAGAACCTTTCCCATCTGGTTAGGAATCGATTGCGTGCTTCGGCATGATTAATGAGATCAGATGCGCGCATAGCGGACTTTAATGCCAGCATCACACCGGATGAGAATATGGGATCAACAAATCCAGCAGCATCCCCGGTGAGAATCACTCTTTCAGAAGCAAATGATGAAAACTTCCAGCTGTAGTCACCTGTTGCTGCAAGTGGAGTAATGGGAGTGGCGCCGTGCATGCGTGCCTTTACCTCGGTGTTTGCTTGAACTGCCTGATTAAAGATCGCTTTGAGTGAATCAGGAGATCCTCCTTTCATTTGCTCTGCAGGTAGAACGAGGCCTACTGAAGTACGATTTCCTGCAAGTGGTATTAACCAAAACCATCCTTCCGCCAATCGTGCTATGGTAATATGCCCTTCTGCTTTTCCACTGTTCCGAAAAACACCTTTGAAGTGGCCATATATTGCTACTCTCCGATGCTTTTGTGTGCTCTTTCTCTTCAATCCAACGCGACTGCCTGCAAAAGAGTTTCTTCCACTAGCATCAATAACCCAGCGACTTGAAATACTCTGCGGGCCATTAGGGCCAGTGCATTCTAGTTCAATTCTTTCAGGATTATTTTGAATCAGATCCTGCACTCTCGTCTGTTCCAAAACCTCACACCCCAAGTCTCGTGCGTGGTTCAACAAGAGGTGATCAAATTGAGAGCGTTCAACCTGATAAGTGTATTCCCTGGACTGACCGAGATTTTTGGCGAACCAAAAGCGCTGAAGTCTGCTTCCGTCCCCTGTAGAGAATTCGGCACCGTATTTACGAAGGAACCCAGCCTGTTCCATCTTATCCCAGACACCAATCTCACGTAGAAGATCATTCCCATGAGGAAGCAGCGACTCACCAACCGTAAATCTAGGAAATGATTCCTTTTCCAGAATCAATACCCGTTTTCCGCTTTTAGCAAGTTGTGCCCCTGCGGCAGATCCCGAAGGCCCCCCACCGATGATTGCTACATCGTATAAAGTGTTCGATCCCATGGTCAGTTGATTGCGGACTGCCGTACAGCAACTGCTTTCAGGACCCAGTCTCGAAGAACTCCCAGACTCTGAAGAGCATCTCGCGCTGCAGTAGGGTCTCCGATGATGACGCCGTACTGTTTTTCAACAGCGATGATAATCTGGAGAGCATCCAGGGAATCGAGGCCAATCCCTTCAGGACCAAAAAGAGGGGTCTCTTCTGAAATCGTTGAGAGATCTACTTTGACCATGCAGTTCTCGACAAGAATCGTCTTTAGGGCATCGATGGTTATTTCCGACATACAATGGCTGTCACTATAACAGCCGACACCCCCCACCGGACAAGGAAAGATCAGATCAGATTGAGGCTCGGTATTGTGGTGGTGTACCCCTCTTCATGAAGCCCCTTCAGAAGTGATTCAAGTGTTCTGGCTCTTGTTCCTGGCCTCATGTTTTTCAGGGAGCTTTCATGGAGCAGGATGATGGCACCAGGTTTTACAGAATGCATGATTCTCTGAATTACTGCCTTGGGGTCCCGTGGAACACCATCAAATCCTGAAGCGGACCAACCGACAAAGCTTAAGCCGGCGTCTTCAACGGCACGATGAAGTAAGGGATTTGCAAGTCCAGCAGGTGCTCGAAACTGGATAGGGGATAGCCCCGAGGCATTTTGGATCAGACGGCTACATTCACTGATCTCCGATGAAGCCCTGCTTCTGGTGGTAGCCCAAAAAGTGCCTGCTGAATGGCTGTATGTGTGATTTTGAAGAGAGTGGCCGGATGAATGGATGGCGATGGCAAGTTCGGGGTGTTTCGCTATTTGCTGACCGATACAGAAAAAAGTCGCCAAGGCATCATGCCGGGAGAGTACATCGAGCATTTCGAGTGTATTTTCTGGCGTAGGTCCATCATCGATGGTCAGCCAGACCTGCCGATCTTCGGGAGCAAATCGAGTAACCACCTGTCCGTACAAAGAACAATTTCGAAGAAGGGAAGGGATCAGCAAGACGGCTCCGCTACCAACCGCGAGAATGCTGCTTGTCGCGGCAGCTCCAGCCAGACCTGTCTTAATCGCCCCAAATCCTAAAGCTCCTGCTGAGACGTAGCCAATTCCACGTCTCTGTTTTGGAGTGAGATAATTCACTGGGATTTGAGAGCCCTCCGGTATCGCAATCGAAGCAGCCTTGGGATCATGGTAAAGGCGATAAGAGCAAGCTGAGTATGTACGTAAACGAGTAGCAGGTTGTCCCTTACGTACTTGAAGTGCGTCACACCTCCTTGTGTCTTCTTCTTGTAGGTGACTGGCGTATCAAGATTTAGCGGCGGAATGCCCATCCAATAGAGCCTGACGGCAAGCTGGGTATCAAAGTCAAAACGTCTTCCTCCCTTAATGCTGCGCATAACTTGTAAGGATGGTTCGATCGGGTAGACACGAAAGCCATACAAGGAATCTCGTACGCCTCCCCAAAGTGTCTCGAGGTTCGTCCACCAGTTACCCACTAATCGTCCATTGACCCGAAGGGCAGGCGCCTCCGCAGAAAAGATCGGAACTCCTAGAATCATAGCCTCAGGATGCAGGCGAGATTGATCCATAAAGCGTCGAAGATCCGATGCAGCATGCTGGCCATCAGCATCAAAGACTGCTGCATGTGTGAATCTTCGCTCTTGAGCATGGTACATACCTGTGATGACTGCAGCACCCTTGCCGAGATTGCTGCCGTGCCTGAGGATAATCAGTCCTTGATTAGACTCCTGGCACCCTTTCAATCCATCGAAGCTGCTGTCTGTAGAACCATCATCGACTACGATCACGCTCTCCCAGTTCTGTAGGGCTTCGAGAACTGTCTTTTTCAACAGATCGCCGCTGTTGAAACTAGGTATAATGACGCAATGGGAATGCTCGAGTGTCTTCATTTTGTATCCGTGGTACGCGAGACTCCGACACCACTGCTCATCAGGTTCATGCGAAAATAATTCTCTATCTCAGATGAAAGCTCCCGAGGAGAAAGGTCTTTTGTGGTATGAAAAACCTTGCCGGCACTGATCTTGAATAAAAGAGGGACCCTTGATCGGGAGGGTTTTATGAAAGAGAATTCGCTGCCGAAGTAGTTCGAATCACACTCGATGAATACCGTTTGTATTGGGGCTCCAGCGCGGATAGCCGCTAAGGCATAGGAATGGTAAAAGCGGCCTAGGGGCAGAGTTCGGGTGCGTGTTCCCTCGGGAAAGATCAAAATGTTTGCACCTTCTGCCAGCCTCGTCTGGCAGGTTTTGATCATACCCAAGGTGCTGTCATTAAGAATGAAGTTACAGAGTCGTGCGGCGCCAACGGTGAGTGGGTTTGCGAGAAGCTTAGCATTGATCACACAGTCAGTCTGCATGACTCTGGACATGATCAGTATGGCATCAATCATCGAGGGATGATTCGGCGCGATAATCCGTCCCCTCCACGATGAGGCGTCATCGAAACCGACAAACTCAGTACGTATAAGTCCCCAGGATTCGAGCAGGGTGATATATTTGAGTGATCCAAGTCCCAGACGAAGGCGTTCCTTGGAGGGATCATGCTTTTTGAGACCGGTGAGGATCAGGATCTGCCACCGAACCCCCAAAAGAAGTGCCGTAACGATAAAATATAGGTGAGCACCCTTCTGTTTGAGATTCCCTAGAAGCGTGAGGTGAATTCTCGAGTCTGCAGCAACATGGCCGAGGGGTTCGTTCTTGAACTGGGGCTCACCGTTTTCCATGATTCATTGCTAGGCTAGTTGCTCGCCCAGAATTTTTCCATCCCAGTCACAGCTGATTCACAACAAGATAAAGACAAAGAGCTTACATCCGGTTCTGATGTGCTTTTTTGAGAGTTTCCCATGACCAAACGTCGTGAATACATCAAGGCGATCGCGCAATCGTTTTCAGGAGGACGATGGCTTCAAGGGTACATCCAGGGTAAGCTCTCCGCCGACCCCGTGTTCGACGCTGGTCTTCAAGCTGTGGTTAATCACCCTGGCAAGGTAGTCGACTTAGGATGCGGTTTGGGTCTCTTTGGTTTATGGTTAAGAATCAATGGTTCTAATGGCGAATATCGGGGTTGTGACCTTGATGAGTGGAAGATTGCAGCGGGTTGCAAGGCTCGGGACTCTTTGGGATTTCAAGATCTTCGCCTCGACTGTCATGACCTTGAGAGTTTTTTACTGACTGAGGCTAAAACCATCTGCCTGTTTGATGTTTTCCATTACCTGCCGATCGCATCTCAGAATAAGTTGATCAAGCGACTAGCTGAGGCGACAAGGCATGGGTCACAGGTGCTAATCAGAACTGGCGTGACCGGCCGTGGTTGGCGTTCATTTGCCACATCAATCCAGGAGTGGTGGATTAGATCAAGTGGCTGGATTCGCGGTGGACGGGTTACCCTTCCTGACCTTGTTTACCTTACCCACAGTTTTGAGGAGCTAGGATGCAATGTTGAGTCTGTTGCCCTTTCCGGCAGAACACCCTTCAGCAGTTACCTCTTGAAAGTCTCTTCGCGGCATTAAACCCGGGCGCAGCCATCAAAGTGGTCACAACAGCCATCAGGACAAGCATGGTAAAAAGTGTTGGAGTAATCAACCCAGCCTGAAGTCCTATATTCAAAAGAATAAGTTCCATAAGCCCGCGCGCATTCATTAGTGATGCAATAGTGAGCGCATCGGAATGAGTCTTTCCACAAAAGCGAGCAGCTCCATAGCAGGCACCGAGTTTTGCGGCTACTGCGGCCAGAACTAGGCACAAGCATATCAGCCACAGTGAGGGAGAGTTCAGCAGTGAAAAACGAGTGTTCAATCCTGAATAGGTGAAGAAGAACGGGAGCAGTAGCACCGTGGTAACAGGACTAATACGCTCTGCGGTTTTTTCTGCTGCCCCTCCTCTTGGCACAGCGAGCCCTAGAATGAATGCACCAAATACAGAATAGAGACCGATCAGATCAGTAAACCAGGCACATAAACCCAGAAGAAGCATCAGTACCCCAAGCAGCGCAGAATCGTTTTTCTGATCTCTGAAGTAGTGGTGAAGGACAGGGCTAATCAACTTCAGGCAAAATAATGTATAGAGCAGGCCACCACCTAGAGCCGCTGCAACAAGCATTGGGTTTCCAGAAACGCACCCCAACACAGTCGCAAGGAGCATCCAAGCAACAACGTCATCAAAGCTACCAGCAGCAAGAGCAACCGTTCCTGCGGTTGTGCCCTTCAATCCATTTTCAAGAATGATCCTCGCAAGCATGGGGAATGCCGTAATGGACATAGCAGCACCGATAAAAAGTACAGCCATAGCTAGGGAGACATGCGGCGTGAAGTACCCCCCCTTTTGCTCCAGCCAAAAAGCAATGAAACCTGCTAAGACAAAAGGTGCGATTATACCTGCTGCTGAAACTAGCGCCGCAGTTCTCAGATGTGAGCGAAATACATCTGTCCGGAATTCCAATCCTACCACAAACATGTAGAGAGAGAGCCCAAGCTGAGCCACTGCAAACAGGACAGGGCGAGATGCTGTAGAGAATACGGCCTGAAAGAGATCTGGGGCAATAATACCAAAAAGCGATGGGCCCAGTAGAACACCTGCAATCATCTCTCCAATCACAGGGGGCTGACCAATCCTTCGCATAACGGCACGGCAGACCCCGCATGCAGCCAATATCAAGGAAAGCTGTAGAAAAAACTGTGCGGCACTAGCTGTAGGGTTATTCATCTTAAAAGGAGCAAAGGATCAGCATCCTAGGATTAATTATTGAGTGGGAGCATCGAACTAGATGATTGCATATTTCTGATCCGTCGCAGATTCACCCAAAACCCATCGGTCCATATTTTTTAACACTCCTCGACTGAAGGGAGATGAGGTCGTAAAGCCCGAGGCCATACCTGCCATGTTCATGCTCATAAAAGACTCCATAAATCCAAGAGGTAGGTAGTGATATTGGTTCTGGAACGCTTTACCTGCATCATGAAGTTCAAAGATCCTGCCGGTATAGAAATAGGAGATGAGATCCATCCATGATCTCAATTCCTCAGTCACTCGTTGAGAGTATCGCTCTAAGGCCTCCCGGATTGGAAATCTCTCTAGCTCCTTGCATAACTGCAGAGCAGAGTCCATGGCCACCATCATGCCTGGAGATAACATGGGATCCACAAAACCAAACGCATCACCAACAGCGGCCCAGTTCTCACCACTCCCACGATTAGCAATCAGTTGGTAGTTTCCATACGTGCGAACCTCAGAAACTCTTTTGAGGTCTTTGGATTCCTGACTCAGTACGGGATCTCTTCTGATCGCCGCATTAAGTCGTTCAGCTGAAGAAGTCCCAAGTTCAGCGGCGTCCTTCTGGGACATGACAACACCCACTGACATTTTATCCCTCAATGGGATTCTCCAGGCCCAACCACTCGAAAGTCGGTTGATCCTTACCTGACCCGAAGGTGTCTCAGGAAAGAAACCGTGAAAATGAGCAAAGAAAGCAACATCACGGCGCGGGCCAGTCTCAGATCGAATATTCAAAAGCTTCGAACTCATCCTTCGCCTACCAGAAGCATCAATAATCAGATCTGGTTGCACCCCTTGCCATGCTTTCACACTTTCAAGTGCATCTGGCGACAACAAGAGTCTGTCTCCTGAAGACTGCAATTCTGCCTTAATGTCGACCTTGATGGCCCCCAACTCCAAAGCTCGATTTTGCAGCAGATTGTCAAAACCTGGCCTAGGAACATTATAGGCATACTGGGGATTTTTCCTTGGCAATGAGGTAAAGCTGAAGGTGAACTCCTTCCCCCCTCCTGGATAGAATGAAACACCTGGCTTGAGAACGCTGATTGCTGCAACCCTCTCCTCAATACCTAGCTTGCGGAGGATCGGTATGACGCCTGGTACCAAGGACTCGCCCGCAAGAGTATTGGGACGCCCACCCTGGTCGAAAATGAAGACACTATGGCCGCGTTCTGCGAGCAAGGCAGCAGCAACACTGCCAGACGGCCCACCACCGATAACGGCAATTCTCATACCCTTTTAATTTTCCCAGTTGGTGTTTTTGGTATGGAGCCTACAAAACGGAATTCAATCGGCAGTTTGTACCTGGCCAGGTGTTTTCTGCAATGCATCGAAAGGGTTTTGACCTGAACATCTTCTCCAACTGCTCTCACAATCTCTGCAACGGGAACCGACCCAAAAGTAGGATGGGGGGTTGCAATTACCCTAGATTCTAAGACCCCTGGAACAATATTGATGCACCTTTCAACCTCTTCAGGAAAGAATTTCATTCCCCCCACATTGATGATCGTTCTTGATCGACCAAGAATGGAGACATATCCGTCAGAGTCCATACTAGCGATATCCCCGGTACTCAACCATCCGTCAGGGGCAGTCACCTGCTCTCTCGTCTGCCAGGGATCAATATAGGCGTCGAACATCCCGGGACCTTTCAAAAAAAGCTCTCCTTGAATGCCAGCTTCTACAGCCACTCCGGCTGTATCTCGAATCTCTACATCAAAACCGGGCAATGGGCGCCCCACAGAAGAATCCCTTAACCCATCATAAGAGTTATTGATAAAGGGCAGCCCGACTTCCATGACTCCCAATGCTTGGACGGGACGAACTCCATAAGTTGCTGTAAATCTTTCTGCAGTATCTTGAAGCAGCGGGGCTGTTGTAGAAACCGCCAACCGCAAGGAAGACCATGAGAGGTTTTCCTTATTCTCTCCAGAAGTGAGAAAAATAAAATGGCATGGAGCAGCGTAAATGACAGTCGCATGGTCACGAGTGGCGGCGGCAAGCAAATCACCGGGTAGGTAACTCTCTGGCAGAACAATCGCTGCGCCATTCCACAGGTACAGCATTATAGAGGCTGCATAGTGATGCGACATCGACAAGACCCACAGAACCCGGTCCTGAGATGTTATCTTTAGGCCCCGGTTTGCGGTTTCAATCCGGTCGAGCAGAGTTTTGTGGGATAATACTATACCCTTTGATGCTCCTGTTGTTCCGGAACTAAACCGAATGAATGCGGGGTTTAAATTATCAAAATCCGCGCTCACCTCACCTCCCGGAAGCTCTTCTATGGAAAAAGATATCTGATCATCTGAGGCGACCTGATGATGAACTACTGCGTCCAACTGGATCGTTGAGACAAGATTGTTTCTCTCAGATTCAGTTAGCTCTGGAGCAATCGGCACGAGACAACAACCTGATCGCAGAATACCCAACGAGAGGGCGACATATTCCATGCCGTCCTGGCATCTCAACCCAACTCTTGGAACCCCCTTGAAAGTAAGAGCCCCTTTGATCGCTTTCGCAATGCAGGCGCTGTGCTCATCAAGGGCTCCATAGGTGCAGATCTTACCTTTATCAATCAACGCCAGGGCTCCTCTATCTGAGCGCTGGAACAACTCTTCTACGAAATTCATTTTTAGGGATTCAATAGACATTTCCTCTCCCTCATTAGTTCTTTGTTTTTGCCGCTATCTTCGCAGCAGCAATGCCGGCGGCTTCGCCCGTAGCGAGACATGTTCCGATTACACGGATAGACGCCTGTGCTTCATGAGTAGTTGAGATGCACTTTCCTGCGACGAAGAGGTTTTCTACCTCTTTGGATTGAAGGGATCTTAAAGGAATGCCGCATGGCTGATTATCAATTGGGTATCTGAATCTTGGTCCACGTGCAGTTTCTCTCAGCTCTATCGGCCAAGAGGCAATAGCTACTTCATCATCGAACCTTGCACCTTCGAGAATATCCTTCTCGGCTAGTTGGTAAATTCCATTGCTACGGCGACTTTCGCGAATTCCCAAACATGAGGGATACTCTGGAAGGAATGCCTCTTGAAAACCTTCAATCTCATTCTTTAGGAAATCAATGAGCTGAACGGCGATTCGCCTGCCCTCTGACTCAGCATTGGCGCGACTCTCGTTTTCGTTTGGATCAAAGCCTTGTGCTTCCAGATCTATTGTCACCATAACCTGGTCATTTGAAACCCCAGCACGAAAAGCAGTTCCCATGGCTCCGGAGGTTAGAAGCCCTGATGTTACACCTCGGCTAATCGTCTGAGCCAAAAGCAATCGTCCATTGTCACCCATCTGTTCTGGATCAACACCCTTTAGCGAAAAAATGTAGGCGGGACGCTGGAGGGTCTCTAATGGTGAGCGCTCATAACCGGCATTTGCCAACATGAAGATCTCTGCATCTCCCGTTGTATCAATAACGGCTTCACACTCGATGGTGTGGTGCTCCTCAGTTCCTGAAATCTTTACCCTACAAAGGCGATTCCCGTTTTTGTGTGTCTCGGATATTTGCGTGTTAAGAAAAAGATGAATATTTGAGAGTTCATCTACCATCTCCTTTGCAACCAATGCATAGGAACTTGGGTTGTGCATCAGTACATCCAACCTGCCCATTCGCACCGGCCCTCGCGCTCCCCCTTTTTTGATTAGAGTCTCTGAAAACTCCCTCGCGAATCCGCCATTAGCGAAAGCCAACGGTTCTGACTCATTGTCTCGAAGTAAGTAGAGACCACAAATGGAATGCACCATGGCGGTTGAAGCCATTCCTCCGAGCATTCCATGCTTTTCCACAAGCACTACAGTTGCGCCCTTTCTAGCAGAACTGATCGCTGCGGCAATTCCTGCGCTTCCTCCCCCAATTACAACAACGTCGGCGTGCATTTTCGCAACGCCCGCTCAGAGAGAGGCTTTTTCTCGGATGCCGATGAGAGGAGCTTCTTTACCCGCCGAGTCAGCTATCAATAGCGATAGTTGCTGGATTGTTGAGCTGTTTTCTTTTGTCAGCTTACCGGCAGGTATCTGAATTCCAAACCGCTGTTCGATCCGAACAAGCAATTGCATGGTTCCAAGTGAGTCTAATCCTGCATCAAAAAGATTGGAGTGTTCGTCAAATCCAGGAGGCGTCTCAAGGATTTCCGAAGAGAGGATTTCGATTAAAAAGAGCCGTAGGCTCTCTAAATAAGGCTGAACTGACATGAGCTTTAAAAGACTAGAGTCCGCGACTGCTACTTTTTATCTACAGTAGCAAAGATAATCTCGATCCTTGGGAAGTTACCCGGATACAGAATTGGCGAAGAGGTCTTTTCTCCGAGAATGACGATTCCTTTCCCTTGGAGTTCGCTGAATTGTTTTGCTCTTTCGATGGCGTCTTCACGGCAAGCCGAAATAGGAACAAAGCCTGTAGCCGCTCGAACATGCAGACGATACCAATCCTTTTGAGGGATAGTGGTGCTCATCACCTGCGTTGGTGGATTGAATTCTGACTGGCTTTCTGAATATCGCTGGATGGGCGTAGACGACGCGCAAGCTCCTAAAACAAAAGTGATGAGGAGTAATGGAATATGTCTAATTTTCATAACTGTATTTAACGCTCGCGCTCTCGAAAATCAGAGACGGCTTACAATGAGTTATGGATCTTTGGCGAAGAGAAGACCCGCGAAAGAATGCTGGAAGTCTCAGAAAGGACGCTTTCTCGTGCATGAATTATAGGATCGAAGAAGTTTCCTCCTAGGCCTTTCGAGGCGGAAAAGCTCTCATTAGCCAGTAGTTTTCCTGAGTGATCATACACCTGAATGTTTATGTCTGTATTTAGGTCTGTGTTAATCAGGGTATCGCTCTCCCATTTGTTGATTGTGACAAGGATGTGACGATCTGATGGTGTGGCGAGGAGTTGCGCTTTTGCAGATGCCTCATTGGTAACCGGATTAAAAGTGACTGGGCTGGCTTGATACCCGGAGGTATTGAGACTCGAAACAATTGCCCTAGACAGGTCTTCAGATAGAGGGGCCCCGCTCTTTGTGTAAACCCTGAAAGGGTTGCCATATCCGCCACGAGTCATGCCTACATAGTTTTCCTGAACGGATGATTTAAGGACATCTGGCCGTTGATCAACTGTGACTACTGAGACGGTACATTTTTTGGATGCCTGTGGAAGAGTGGCTCGTACGCTCTGGTAATCGTAGTGATTCCCAATGGCACATCCCGTCATCAGAAGCGGGATCAAACTCAAGGCAAGGAGAGAGGAATTGCGTTTCATCATATATGGAGGGTGTTAACTTGTATTGGTATATCAGACTGCTGTCTCTCTGCGACTCAAAAACCCGTTGTCCGCATTTTTTCTACACGTCTGGTTTGCCACCACCGGCAAGAAGAACAAGGGGATCAAGAAGGTAGGCAAGGGTCACTACCAGCTAAAGAAGTAGTAGGGGGAGCCAATTGGTTCTGTGGAGCTAAACCTCAGGGGTGGGTTTGATGGGGGAGGAATCTGAGAAAAAAAGTTTATGGGTGGGGTGTTACAGCGGAAGGAAAACCTACCTAAGAGTACCGGTACAGCAGAGGGCCGGGATTTCAGATTCAAATCCTCCAGATTACCTGTGCCAGTCGTGTGCCAGTACGGGGGACATAAGGTGGCACATATTGGCATCTCCTGACAATTTGGCCAGTGATGTAAAAAAGAGAGCTATAGTCTCTGGAGCCTCTTTCTAAATTACTGAAAGGGGAACTGGGCAGGAGAGGATTCGAACCTCTGAAGGCAGAGCCAGCGGATTTACAGTCCGCCCCGTTTGGCCACTTCGGTACCTACCCGTTTCCTTCTCCATCCGAAGATGAAGGGTTGGAAAGGATGCAATCTCTCTCCCTGATCGTCCACCAGAAAGTGATGCCGTCTCCCTAGTAATTATCGATCTTCGGCAGGCTAAAGAGATGGAATCCTTTTTTCTTTGGCGTTGGACTGGGTGTTGGATCCAGCTTTTGTTTGATATTTTTGGCGCGTTTTCCGAGTTCGCTATCCGCGCCTTCCTCGACGCTGGCCTTCTCCATGGACTCATTGGAATCAACAACGATCGGCTGAATCATGATCACGAGCTCGCTGCGAGAGCGGGTCTTCTTACTATCGCCACCAAGAAGGGGGCCGATGATCGGGATTTTGTAAAGCCCGGGAAGGCCAGAGAGATCGGTGGTCTTGTCGTCAGTGATGAGGCCTCCCAAAATGATCGTGGATCCATTGGGAACGCGGACTGTCGTGGTCAGTTCCTGAGTCTCGATGGTAGGAACGGAGTTGCCACCAATGTTGCTGTAAGCACCCAGTTTGTCATTATGCTGGGCGATCGTCAGGTTCACTTCCTTGTCGGAGTTGATAAGGGGGATGACCTCCAGTTTGAGCACCACAGGCTGATACTGGATGGTGGAAGTGACGCTGTTCACGGCAGTGGCGCCTGAGGCTACCGGCGTGTAGACGCTAGTTCCGGGAATGGGCACGTTCTGTCCGGAGAAGATCGTGGCCTTCTTGTTGTTCACCGTGTAAACGACCGGCCTCGAAATGGTTCTGAATTTGCCAGTGCTTTCTAGAGCACGGGCATAAGTGGCGATACCTTGGGCGATGGTTCCATAGACCGTCAGTCCGGTGAGGCTGGACGGGAAGGAGCTGATGGCATTTGTCAACGAGGAGGTAACCAGGTTGGTAAGGACGCCTGAGAATGTGTTGTTCAGTGCTCCTCCGACAAGGCCGTTGCTGCTCCCGTTATTGATCTTGGCGAACCATGAAGCCCCGTATTCCTGACCCTCCGTAAGCCGGAGCTGTCCAATAACGGCTGCTAGATAAACCTGCTTTGGCCTGCGGTCGAGAAGATCGATGATCTGGGCGGCCTTCGTTTTGCTCTCGGGCGGACCGTAGACAATGATGCTGTTGCCCGATGCGTCGGCAATGACACTCGTGGAGCCAATCGTGGCGGACTGGGGTGGATTTTGGGCGACCGCTTCACCCAGTTTATCAGGCGTGTTGGCAACTCCTCCGTTTGCACCTGCAGTTCCGCCTGCTCCACCCCCACCTGCACCTGTGGAGGAGTTCTGAGTTTGATTTTGCTTGGAGTTGGCTTGTGAGTTGCTTCCGGTTGAGCTGCTTCCCTTGGCTTCTGAGTCATCCTTTCCTTTGAGCATATCGACCAGTACGGGGAAGAGGTCATTCACAGAGAGATAGTTCAGGGGGCGGACAAGCGGTTCGGCTGACTCAACTGCTTGATCCAGTTTGGAGATGAGTTCCCTCAGGTATTTGTAATTCTCGGCCTTCACGATCATGAGGATTCTGTTGGTCCTCTTGTCCGCAATGAACTGGGCCTTGCCGCTCAGAAGGTGGGCATCCCCTCCCGCCGAGGCAACAGCCCCCTGGCCTCCCTGAGGAGGAGCTGCGGTCCCACCACCACTAGAACTGCCTCCGAACATCTGGTTGAGCGTCTCGACGATCTTCTCGGCACTGGCTCGCTGAAGGGGGACGAACTCCGTGATGATCTGGCTAGGTTCATGATCCACGACTGACAGAATGGCAATTGCCTTGCGGATAATGGGTGTCTTGTCGGTAATGACAATCGCGCTTGCGTTGGGAATCTGAACAATCGCCCCATAGGCGTTTCTTTGGACGACGCCATCGACGATGGAGGTCGCCTCAGCAGGGGAGAGGAAGTTCAGTTGCTTGTAGAAGCTAACGATCTTGTCTCCATCTTGAGGCAACTGGGATTCTTCCAAATAGAGGGGGAGTCCCTCGCTTCGGGGAGGGCGGCTGGGGCCCAGGATTTTCACGGTTTTATCATCGACGGGAACGATGGTGTAGCCGTTGAGCAGAAGTGAGCTTTCGATGAGTGAGATCGCCTCTTGCCGGGGGATGAGATCCGCAACCATGATCGAGAGTTCCGGGCCCGCGAGATTAGAATCCCGGATCAACCGCTTGCCGGTGAGCTTCTCATAGGTCATCAGCACCTCGGCCACCGAGGTGTGTGGAAATTGGATCGAAACACCCTCTTCCGCAGATGGGGTCGACAGGTTGACTGTTGCCGCTGGAGGCGTAGCCGGGAGATTTCCAATCGGTTGTTGGGCAATGATTCTGCTCGTGGTGCCCATGAGTCCTAGGCCCCAGAGAAAGAGAGGAAGTAGAAAGGTTGGAGTGATGATGCGTAGCAAGGAGATCATGGAGTGGCGGTTTGGGGCTGTGGTGCCGTAATAACAGGCCTGCGGATGATGCGACGGCCCTGCGCAGGCTGGGCCCCTTGGGGTGTTTGTTGGGATTGGGAGGCACCAGGGAGTTTGGGAAGTGGGGGCAACTGAGGCAAGCGCACTCCGGGCTGAGAGCCTTGGGGGCCGGGAATGCCCGCAGCCACGGATCCCGGCGCAGCCTGAGCCGAGGGCGCCACTTGCCGCTGCGTTGATTCCAGAAAGCCGATCGTACCCGTTTGGCCACCCACCAAGATACTTGCCTTCTGTGGTGCCGTATTGCCGTCCTGGATCAGCGAGACAAGGGACATGTTTTTCGCGTTCGGCTTTCTGCCGATGAGTTCACGGCTCTGGTCGGTGCGGTCGAAGACAAAGATCTGCTCCTCTCCATTGATAGTGACAATGCCTGTCATGGCGTAGCGATCTGCCAAGGGCGAACTTTCTTCCGCTGTGGGAAGTGAAAAGGGGGAGTGTTTGAGCAACTGTTGGAAGGAGGAGAGATTCCGCGGCTTCTCCCAAGCATTCCTAGAGAGATCCGCGGCACTTCCCACAGTTTCAGAAGCGGCTATGAGTGGCAGGGAAAGGCTAGAAAACAACAGAAGTCCCTTCATTCCGAGGGACTTTGTGCAAATTCCGATATTCCTTCTGAGGATCATGGATGGGTTTGTGTCGGTGAAGATTCCGGGCTTGCGGACGGCTGAAAATATTGATGCAACTCAAGGTCGGCGACGACATTGGGGGGCTGGGAGTCGCTCTTCAATGCCAATTTCTCAACGGTGCGCCATGCCGTCGGGGATTGCAGGGCAAAGAGCATCCGAACCACTCCCTCGAAGGGACCTGTCAGTTTTACTGAAACCGCGACAGTCGGTCCATAAGGGGTTTCCTCAGAGGGAAGGAGATTCTCCTCGGTTACCGTGAGACCTGCTTTTTCAGCTTCGTCCCGCTCCGATTTCAGAAGCTGTGAGCTTGCTTCATCAGGCAGAAAGCGCGGCATCGGATGGGAGTTGATCCAGTTATCGGCAGGAGCCAGCGAACGTCCGATCTCGATCCAATTTTTGTCCAGGGTCAATTCCGACGTCCCTGTCACGAGGGCCTTCCGTAGCCCCTCCCTTGCTTTCAAAAATGAGCGGATTCCCGCCATGTTGACGGCAACAAAGAGTGCGCCGCACAACAGCAGTAGAAGGGTTTTTTCGTTGGGCGCCAGAGTTCTCATGGGACGTTTTGGCGTGGACTTTGGCGAGTCCCCTCCATATCGAATTTCACACTGTTTTTCCCCGCTAGTTGGGGCTGGCCTGACGTCCAGTCGTACTCTTGGAGCAGCGGGTTTTTTTTGAGTTGCTCGATAAAGGCGTAAGCCTGGGTGACATCGGTCGCCTCACCTGAGATCAGGAGGTGACCATGATCCAGGTTAAAGTTGGTGAGACGCACTTTGCCCCCTTCGGTCGGTGCTGCTGCAGCAGCCAAGAGGTCCAAGGGATATGTGCTTGGATCAACGGCAGGGCGAAGGGCATTCCAGCGCTCCGATTCTTGTTTTGCTTGGAGGGCCGGAGCGGCGATGCCCACCACTTCCCTCCGGATACGCTTTAAAGCCGACTGCCGGATCAGGAGATCTCCTGAGCCCCAAGCCAGGAGCAGCAGGTAGAGGATGGCCGCCACGGAACCGATGGAGAGGAGTCGATCACTGTGTTCTTTGAGAAGCCTCTCCTGTCTCGCCCCTGTTGGAGTGAGGTCGATCGGTGTTGATGGGAGTGAGGGAGGGGTGTCTTCCTGAGGCGCGGAGATGCTGGCTTGGGGAAAGTTGGCAGCGAGTTCCTTGGTCAACAAGAGACGTGCTTCAATCGATATGCCCTGAAGGAGAATCGTATCCGGAAGATGACTCAGGATACCCTCTGAAAGAAGTCGCGCCGAGGCGCGTCGCAATGTTGATCCGCAGTGTCCAGGGCGGACGGCGCAGAACCAGACCGTCTGTCCATCACGGTAATAAGCGGCCTGAATGAAGCCCTGCTCCTGCCATAGAATCATATCGGGCTTTTCCTCGGTGCACCGGAGACGAGCCGAAATCTCGAAGCGCGCGGCATTTTTCCAACCATCGGGCATTATCTCCTCGGGAAATGGTTCCTCTGTTGCCACGGCCAGGACAAGTCGCCGCTCACCGAGTTGAAGAATAGGAATGGCGGTCAATCCCTCCTCCATCCCCCGTTTCAGCAGATGTCTTCCGGCCAGCTCCATCTTGACGAGTTCGCGGCTTTCTCCCTCCGCGGCGATCCAGAGGGGCCAGGAAAAAAGAGATGAGGAGGGAAGTGCCGTCACCCGCAAGGATTTTTTGGGAAGGGCCTCTTCATCATTCAGAATTTCCGGACTTCCCTGCGCGGGAAGATACCAGCGTTCCCATCTGCCCGGTTGTGATCCGGCTCGTTCAATCACAGTGCCTCCGGAGCGTTCTTTCCCGTTGGAGGCAGGATGTTTCCCGCCCTTGGCCTTGTCGGTCAAAGCAGTCTCCGGCATGAGGATTGCGGAGGATGGATCCATGGCAGAATTATTGCTCCGACCACCCTAGCACAGAGCTTGCACCTTGGGGACTTTGTGTTGAGCCCGCGGGTGCAATCACCGTGATTCTTTGCTTCACACCATTACAGAAGCCGGTGCTCTCAATCCGGCGCACGGAACCCGCGATGGTACAGATCTTTGCAATAACGGCTCCTTGCGCTCCATTGACTCCCATCAAGCTGATGGCGTTGGTGATGTCGGTCGGCTGAAGATCATCGGCGGTGTTCTCAATTCCATCCTTGCCGCCTCTCAGGGCTATCCAGGCATCCGCCTGGGAGGGAAGCAAGCCGAGCAGTTCTACCAAGATGTTTTTCGGTGCCCGGAGAATATTCGCCGGACCGTTGTAATAGGTGGTGAAGTAGCTGATCCAGTCCGGCTTTGCCTGCACGACCGGATCAAACCCAATCACTAACTCCATCTCCTCGGGAGAGGCAAAGGGAGCTCCCGGAGGGAGACCCGACATTCCAGCGGCTTCATACTCTTCTTTTTTCGCTCCATGAAGCGACCGGAAGGGACTTTGGCTTTGCCAGTCATAGAGCCCGTCAACTGCAGTGTCCGAGGTGTTCTTGTCGAGTTTCCACGACGTGAAGAGTTGGCCGAGTACGGAGCGCTGATCTGGTGTCTGGGCGAGGTAGTAGTTCGGATTGATCAGTCCTGACTCATCCTTGATCACGACCTGATATCCCTCGCTTCCATCCTTGGAGAACTGATTTAAGAGGGGGTCTCCCGGGAAAATCCCGGGGTTCATGGCGACGGCTACCCCGGACAAGGCCTGCTGGCGCGCCTGGAAGAGTTTTCCGGAATGTGTCTCCTCGGTGATCCATCCCTCGATGATTCCGGCCAAAAGCAGGAGGATACCGGTGAGTAAGGCGATGCTCCAGAGCACCATCGGCAGGGCCATTGCGGAGGTTCGTTGCAGAGGGAGGCTCTTCATGGCTGCACTGCATTTGTTTGAGTTGTCGTGACAGCTTGGGGTGCTACTAACGGCGGCACATAAAAAATCGCTTCCACCGGATCCGGTATCTCGTCGATTTCTAGCTGCAGACGCACCAGCAGGGGTCGGGTACTTCCACTTCCTGCGGGCCACTCCTCTTTCCAGGCAGGTGTCCCATCCCCATTGGCTCCCGCCATAAACGACCAACGCGGTTTTCGGACTTTAGGCAGAAGCGGAACGCCAGGTGCATTCATTGCCGCTGCCAGTTCACGGTCGTTCAAACGGGCGGGAATTCTTACCATGCAGATCGTCCTCGTGCCATCCGAGCGCGCCTTTGAGGCTAGCATCAGAGATGCTCCACCAAGGCTTGGCATCCCAAAGAGTCCCTGAACCTTTCCCAAGATTAAGCGGGGCTCTGCTTCCCCTCCTTTACCCTTACCAATTTCGAGAGCGACTGTTCCCTGTTCTGGAAGATTAAGGAAAGCGTTGCGGGTGATTCGCAGGAAGGCATCCAGGCGGCGCAGGACAAGTTGTTGATCCATCGCCGTACGTGCTGCCGTGATGGAGGAACTCGTGATCGCATAGACCGAGGCTGCGAGTAGGGCCATGATCGCCATCGAAAGGATGACCTCCAACAGCGTGAAGGCTTTCAGGGTACTGTCGCCAGATCGTTTGGAGGCCCGGGTGATCATGGCAGATTAAGAAGAATCTCGGCCCTATCCGTCTGGTTGCCGGCGGTTGTCTTGATCGTCAGCTTCTTCAGGCCTACTACCTCGAGGCCCTGCCCGTTTTTCACCGGCCAGGGAACAAGGGTCTCCTCGACCTTCACCCCGTGGTTTTTCGAGGCCTCCAGGACCCTGGTGCTTCCGACGGGAGGAGGCACTGCCTGGCAGAAGGCGAGCCGTGATTCCAGTTCTGCCCGGCAAAACGAGCGCTGCCTAACCTCCAGGGCCGCCTGAAGCGCCGTATTCAAGGCGATGGCCAGACCGGTCACGGCCATCATGAAGACCGCGAGAGCAATCAGCACCTCGAACAAGGTGAAACCCTGGGTAAAGCCCTCTGCTCTTTTCTTAAGATCTCGGTCACTCATCATCATGGGCCGGTTGTGCTGTCAGCGCATCAAAGGAGAGCAGGATCTCCCGATCTTTGTTTGTGAGGCGGAGGGAGATCGGTTCGCAGATGCCTGCAGCATTGAATTCCCATGACTGGTTGCGTGCAGGAGCATGGAATCTCGAGTGGTTGAGCCCCTTGACTTCAAGCGTCCATCCGTTTGGCAACGGCATGTCTTTGATGCCATTGGAGGTCAGGATGATTTTCTGACGTTCTCCGGATTCCATGGCCTTGGAGCGGATCTCCTGCGCTCTTTTTGTGATAGCGTCCGCCGCGCGGTCTCCCGATGCAGCAGCAAAGGAGTCGAAAAGATAGGGAAGTGAGGCCGAGATGAGAATCGCCACCAGTGAGAGGGCAATGATGATCTCTAGAAGAGTAAAAGCGCGGACGGCCCTTCTCCGCACCCGCCGATTATTTTCCGATATTGCCGTCACCCTCGACTCCCTTCGGCCCGAATGAGTAGAGATCGAAACCGTCGGTCTTGAACTTTCCCGGATTGATGTAGACGTAATCATTACCCCATGGGTCAAGAGGGACACTCTCCATCAGCTTCTTCCAATGCTGCGGCTTCGGATCCGATGAGGGCCTCTGGACCAGAGCCTTGAGGCCTTGTTCGGTGGTTGGTTTGCGGTAATTGAGCATCTCATAAGTCCGGAGTTGCATGGAGATGGCTTGGATATCGCTCTGCACGCGCTGTTCCTTGGCCACATCAATGTTGCCTGAGAGCATGTAGATTGCAGATCCGACCAGGACGGCAATGATGCCGAGGACGAGCATGATCTCGAAGAGAGTGTAACCTGAATCCCCGCGGAGTGAGGCGCGGCGGTTGCGACGAGAGGGATTGTTCATGGATGGCAAGATCGTTCGGATGGTTGAAGAAAGGGGAGATTCAGTGTTTCCCTAGATCTCATCTAGGAAGCGCGTGGCGTCAAGATCGGTCGGTGAGTTTAAGGAGGGCCGCCTGTGGGAAGGGGGGCCGGTGAGGAGGCATGAAAAAGCGATGGCGAAGGATTTCCGTAAAGTGATCCGGTAGAGAGGGTTTCAGGAGATCTCGATGCCGTTGATAAGGGGGCGGCACTGGTGCCGGCGCTCGAACTGGTGGCGTTCACCGGGGCAGCAGTCGTCGCAGGTAATGGAGTGCTAACGCTGGGGAAAAGAAGATCGGTTCTGACATTCCTCAGGTAGACAGGAGCGCCGGAATCGCCCGGAGCCCGGTGCAGTAAGAGGACAATCGAGTTGTCACCCGAAGTCCAGAGTCGGGAGGGAATAAAAATCGAGGCGCTCCTCCAACCCGCCACTTGCAGGCGGCCATCAGGGGAAATGATGATGCCGGGTGACGTGAGAGAAAAGGGGACCGGGGCCAGAATGCCACGCAACTCGCCATTGATGCTGACCTCAATCCAAGATTCTGGATCCAGTCCTCCCACCTCGGCCTGTAGCAAGCTTCCCGCCGGCTTGCCGGAGAGAGGGACCACGAATTCCGTCGTGTTTCCCGATCCCGAGAGATCGAGACGCAGGGGAGAGGCTGCCAGATCCGCATGGATGACATAACCATCGGTCCTGTCTCCTGACTGGGGACGATGATCGCCTCCGGAGACTTCCTCCTCGGTAAGCACCTGATGATCATTCTCGATAAGGGCAGGCTTGAAGTCCTCGCCAAGCGCCGCCACTCCCAGCTCCCTTGCCGGTCGCAGGGAAAACAAGATTAGGCGAGAAAACCTTCCGGCAAAGGAGACCCTGACAGTACCCCCGTCCAGGGTCAGTGACTGGGGAAGCAGGAGAGTGCGAGCATTCAATCCAAGCGCCACCCCGGTCTCCCCCAAGCCTGCACTTAGAAGGGTAAGATCCCCCTGGTTAGATCTCCACTCCACGACGGGTCCTCCATCCCCGTTGTCTTGGAACACCACGGTAAGAGCGAAGCACCCGATCTCCTCCTGGGAGGAGAGGGATGGGACGGGAATGTCAACGGAATCAGACTCGGGATGAATGGAAGGAACGTTATTGGTTCCAGTTTCCCAAACGGGAATCGAGCCGATGGTAAGCTTGGGCTGAAGGGTCACGGTCAGAGGATCGAATGTCCCCGCTCTGAGTGTGGAAATGGCAGCAATGAACAGGCAGATCATCAAGGACACACTGCCCGATCTAGAAAACATGGGAGGACAGGAGCCAATCACAGGCTTGTAACTAGCTGCTGGAAAGTGCTGGGTGAAGGTTTAAAAAGGAACAATTTCGCCTTAATACCAATCACTATCAGAAATGACACTCTACGGCTGGTTCTTTTGGCGTGTAGCAGTGTCGTCATCGCTCAGGTTACCTGAAGGTAGCCATCACTCTTCCTCCGCGCCACCCACCAAAACCCCTTCGCCGCTCTAGTACCATTTCTTCCTGTGATTGGTAGAATTCACTGCGGAGTCGGATCGGACGTCAAAACAGGTTTTTCTGGTTTATGGAGAGCTCCTGGAATGCGTAGCCTGATGTCATGAATGGGGAACAAATAGAACCACTCCCGCCCACCCTTCCGGTCATGGTGCTCCCCGGGGTAACACTCTTCCCCAATGCCCTACTGCCCCTCTATATTTTCGAACCGCGTTATCGTGAGATGCTAGAGGAGGCACTTGCTGCGGGTCGCATGGTAGCCATGGCGATGCCTCGCAATCAGGAGGAGAGCGAAGTCGAGATGATCGCCGGAGCGGGATTGGTTCGGGCCTGTATCCGGAATGATGATGGAACTTCCAACCTGATCCTCCAGGGGGTCTGCCGCGTGCGGTTCATCGGTTGGGATCAGTCGAGCCCCTATCGTGTTGCGCGGGTCGAGGAGCTTCGCAGTCATGAAGGGGAACACGATGATCTCGAATCGAAGGTCATCCAGCTTCACGCCCTGTGTGCGCGCTTCAAAGAGCAGGGGATCGAACTCCCATCCCAGTTCGAAGCCTACTTGAATCAGATCACCAGTATTGGCGTTATCACAGATCTGGTGGCCTCGACCCTGGTGGCTGATCCCCGTATCCGCCAGATACTGCTGGAGGAGGTTGAGATCCCGAAGCGCCTGGAGAAGTTGCTAGCGGGACTGCGTTCCCAGCTCTCCTGACCATGTCCCGTCGCCCAGGCAAGGAAGCGGAGGGGGAGTTGCAGCTCGGCTTTGACATGGCCCCAGTGCTCCCGCGCCGGAAGGAAAAAGCGCCGGAAACAAGCATTCCTGAAAAGAAGGATCTCCCCATGGGAATGACTCCTCCCCAGACCCCAGCGCCTATCTCCCATCTCCCGACTTCAGGATCAAAGGATCCAGAAGTCTTCTCCGTGGCCCAGTTGACACGACGGATCACCGGACTCCTTGAAGAGGGTATCGGCATGGTCTGGGTAGAGGGGGAGATTTCCAACCTCCGTCGCCAAGGCTCCGGTCATTGCTACTTCACGCTCAAGGACGAGGAATCGCAGTTATCCTGTGTCCTCTTTGCCCGATCCGCCTCGGGCCAGAAGGTCGAGTTGCGCGACGGCCTCCAAGTACAGCTTTACGGACCGGTGAGCGTTTACCAGGCACGCGGGCAGTACCAGCTGATGGTGCGACTGGTGCAGGCCAAGGGAGAAGGAATGCTTCAGGCCCGGTTTGAGGAGCTCAAGCGACGCCTTGCAGCCGAGGGGCTTTTCGATAGGGAGCGGAAGCGTCCGATCCCCCGTTTCCCGCGCCGGATCGGCGTGGTCACTTCTCCGACGGGAGCCGCGATCCAGGATTTCTTGCAGGTGCTTCACCGTCGCCATCCGGGGCTCCGGGTGGTCATCAATCCCGTGCGGGTTCAGGGCAAGGGAGCGGCCGCCGAAATTGCCGCCGCCATTTCAGAACTCTCCCAGGGAAATCCCTCTATCGGTCCCGTGGATGTCATTGTCGTCACACGCGGCGGCGGGAGTCTGGAGGATCTCTGGGAATTCAACGAAGAGGTCGTCGCCCGTGCCATCGCCGAATCCCGGGTGCCTGTCGTGAGCGCCGTGGGGCATGAGATCGACTTCTCGATCGCGGATTTCGTTGCTGATCTCCGGGCTCCCACCCCGAGTGCCGCCGCGGAACTGCTTGCCGCAGAGGGCTCCGAACTCTTGGAGCGCTGCCGTTCCCTGGTGGCTAGGATTGCACGCGAGGCCGATGCGCTGATCGGGCTTCATCGTGCAGCTGAGCACCGACTGGCTTCCTCGTTACTATTCCGGGAACCCTACCGCCGGACGGAGGAGGCTCGTCAGACTTCGGACCGTCTCGAGGAGTCCCTTTCCGGGCACTTGGATCGCCGTTTGGAACAGTTGGATGCCACGCTAGGCAGAATGTCGGCGCAGATTGCCTCGGCCCATCCGGGTTATCGTCTGGCAAATGCCGAGCAGAGGCTCTCCTCGGTGGGGGATCAGCTAGGTGTCATCCTTCGTCACCGGTTCGAGCGTGAGAAGGGCAGGATCAGTCGGGTTGGTTCGGCCCTCGCAGCGCTCAGCCCCCAGGCAACCCTGCAGCGGGGTTTCAGCATTACGCGGAGGAAAGATGGGAAGGTCATCACCTCCGCCTCCCAGATTAATCCGGGAGAGAGGATGCTGACCCAATTCGCCGACGGAGAGACGGCCTCCGTCGTGGAGAGATAAAGATAACGGCCCTGGATGCAAATTATCCCGCAGAGGCGCGGAGGCGCAGAGATCTTTGCAGTAAATAAAATTAGCAGCGAAAAATAACCATGAGGATTCAAGTTGGAATCTTTCGGGTCTTTACGTTCTTTTGAGGCAAAACGCACTTTCCACTTTCTTTTGCACTTCCTTTTCCACTCTGCGTCTCTGCGCCTCTGCGGGAGACTATTTATCTTCGGGTGTCAGAGAGTTGAAGCTCACAAAATCTTGCTGAGCAGGAAGGGTAGCAGTTCCGCGATCGGGATACGGCGCTGTTCCATCGAGTCCCGCTCGCGCAGCGTCACGGTATCCTTGAACTCCGGCTTCTCCTCGCCGAGCGTCTCGAAATCGATGGTGACTCCGAACGGGGTTCCCGCCTCGTCCTGTCGGCGGTAGCGGCGACCGATGGCTGCGGTCTCGTCGTAGAAGACGCTCATGTGGGGGCGCAGAAGAGCGACGATCTCCCGGGCCTTGGAGACGAGTTCCGGCTTATTCTTGAGCAGCGGGAAGACGCCGACCTTGATCGGGGCGATCCTCGGATGGAAATGAAGCACCGTCCGGGTCTCGGTCTTTCCCTTATCATCGGTGACCTCCTCCTCGTCGAAGGCATTCGCGAGAATGGCCAGGGCCAGCCGGTCGAGTCCCGCAGAGGGCTCGATCACATGGGGTATGTAGAGACCCTTGAAGAGCTTCTCGCAGGTCGACGTGATCTCCTCGCGGGATGTTTCCGGATTTGTACGCGCCGCATGGGTCTCCTCGATAAAGGCTGTCTTCTGCTCCTGGGTCATTGCGTCGCAAGCGGCCTTCAACTCCTCGTCAAAATACTCGAGCTGTTTGCCGGAGTGGGTCTGATGCTGGGTCAGGTCGAAGGATCCGCGTGCCGCGATTCCTTCCAGTTCGTCGGTGCCGAAGGGGAACTTGTAGAGGATATCGACGCAGGCGCGGGCGTAGTGAGCGAGGTCGGCTTTGGACTGCCAATGGTATTCGAGGACATCCATGCCAAGGCCGATCGAGGCATAGTAGGCCGTGCGCTGCGCGACCCAGTAGCGGTGCCACATTTCCCAGCCCCAATCGGGCTTTGGTTCGCTCAGATCGGCTCCTTCATGCCATGCCGCCACGGATCTATGGATGAGCCGGACGGCCTCATCGGGCTTGATGAAGAACTCGAGTTCCATCTGCTCGAACTCGCGTGATCGGAAGGTAAAGTTTTTCGGCGTCACCTCGTTGCGGAAGGCCTTCCCGATCTGGCCGATGCCGAAGGGGACCTTCACGCGTGAGGAGTCGCAGACATTCTTGAACTGGGCGAAGATCGCCTGGGCTGTTTCGGGCCTCAGATAGGCGACATCGTTCTCGGTGGCCGTCGGTCCCACATAGGTGCGGAGCATCAAATTAAACGGCCTCGCCTCGTTGAGCATTCCGCCGGTCTCGGGATGAAAATCAACCGAACCATCGATCACGTCGATCTTCTCTTCGCCCAGGAGTTCTATCTCTTCCGGCTTACCTGCAGCGGTGCCTGCGTTCTGGGCAATAAGCAGGCGGACCCGCTTGCGGAAGCTCTCAATGTGCTCTCCCTGCTTCATCAAGACAGTGATGGTTCTGTCGAGATACCAATTTCCTGGAGCGGGCGCCTTGGCCCCAGTGAAGCGGATCACTGAACCGGCCTGGGGCTCCACATGGTCAGCGCGGACCCGCTTATTGGAGACGGTGCACTCACGCATCATGTCGGCGAAGGTATCGACATGGCCGCTGGCCTTCCAGATCGCCGGGTGCATGATGATCGTGGCATCGAGGCCAACCACATCCTCCCTCTCCCGGGTCATCGCACGCCACCAGGTATCGCGGAGATTGCGCTTCAGTTCCGCACCCAACGGGCCGTAGTCCCAGAAGCCCCCGATGCCGCCGTAGATCTCGGAGGACTGGTAGATGAAGCCGCGCCTCTTGCAGAGACTGACGATCTTCTCCATGCGGGTTTCTGTAGTGGCGGGTTTGGACATGATGGTAGAAGTAAAAGGTGAAAAAGTATGAATGTTAGAAGGTGGAATTCAATGAGTCGACCGGAAGCATCAAATTAAGCTGTCCCACTTTCCCACCTTCCCACATTCGCACTACTTAGAACGTCTCCCCATTCAGGGTCACGCTTCCGGTCTTGGTCCAGATGAGGCTGCCAGGGATCGCTTCCAGCTTTCCCTTGCGCTCCGCCACCGTGTCAAAGGGGGCGAGGAGAGTGCCTTCTTTCAGGGCGGTGCGGATGGCGGCTCGGAGTTTGAAGGAATCGAGCGTGCGGGTTGACTCGTCGAGCTGGAGTTCGCTCAGACGGATGCGTTCTGCGCCGATGCCGCCGGGAGGTGGAGTGCCGGGAGCCAGTAGCTCGTAATGGCAAAGGAGATATTTTCCAGCACCTCCCACTCCTCTAGCGCCCATCCCATCGAGTGACTTGAGAACCAGAATAGAGAATCCGTCCACCCTGCTGATCCAGGCGTCGAACTCCTGAGCGCTGCTGCCGGGTCTTGAGAAGGTCACGCGGTAATGATCCGAGGCGGTTGTCGGGGCCACGATTGCGGAATAAGAATGCCCGGCTTTCGCCTTGGTCTGCCACTGTCCGACCAGCCAGGTGTCGATGCTTCGGGATGGGCCTGTGGGAGGGTTGTCGTAGAGGCACCCCGCCAGCGGCAGAAGAATGCCAAGCAGTGGAAGGATTTTAAGGGCTCTAAGGATTCTCTTCATGGAAAGGATGGAACGGAAAAACCCTCAGATGCGGGTTCCTGCAGGAATGACTGCATTCTTGGGGATAACCACAATGCCATCCCGGATATAGTATCCCGGGCCTTCGGAGTTAGCATCCTTGTCGTGGGGAGTAATCACCACGCCGTCGCCGATCCGCGCGTTCTTATCAATGATCGCATCTTCAATGAGGCAATCCCTGCCGATGCCGATCGGAATCTCACCCGCCGGAGTGCCTCCCTTGTCGGATTCGTAGAAATCGGCGCCCATCACGATGGTGTTCTTTAGCCGTGATCCTGGTTTGATCAGGCTGCGGATTCCGAGAATGCAACGCTCCAGACGCGCTGAGTGGATCTGGCATCCATCCGAGATGATGGCGCGGTTAACGACCGTTTCCTCGATCACGCTGGCAGGCAGGAATCGCGACTGCGTGTAGATCGGCGCGCCGGGGGCGTAAAAATTATATACAGGCGCGGGATCGCAGAGATTGAGGTTGGCGTCGAAGAAGGAGCGGATCGTTCCGATATCTTCCCAATAGCCGCGGAAGACATAGGCCTGGACATTCCTTGAGCCGATTGTTGCCGGGATGATATTCTTCCCAAAATCATCCATCGTATTGTCGAGGCACTCGGCCAGCACCTGGCGGTTGAAGATATAGATCCCCATGTTGGCCAGGTAGAGATCCTGATTCTCAGGTTCATGGAGTTCGCAGAGGACTTGAGGCTTCATCCGTAGCTCCTCAAGGATAAGGGGATCCGTAGGCTTCTCCACAAAGCGAGTGATCCGCTGTTCCGAATCAGTCTCCATGATGCCGAATCCCATGGCCGCCTCGCGATTCACCGGAATGCAGGCGATCGTGAGATCCGCCCCGCCTGCAATGTGCTGCTGGAGGACGTCACGGTAATCCATGCGGTAGAGCTGATCCCCTGAGAGGATGATGAAATAGTCGTAATTCCCCTCCATGAAGGTGCGGAGATTCTGGCGGACCGCATCGGCAGTTCCTTGGTACCAGGTCGATCCCTCAGGGGTCTGCTGCGCCGCAAGGATCTCGACAAAGCTTGGAGAGAAATTGTCGAACTTGTAACTCGCGTTGATGTGGCGATGGAGGGACGTGCTGTTGAACTGAGTCAGGACGTAGATGCCGCGGATGCCGGAGTTCAGGCAGTTGCTGATCGGCACATCGACCAGACGGTATTTTCCGCCGATAGGCACCGCCGGTTTTGCTCGGTCCTTGGTGAGCGGGAAGAGACGCGTTCCGGCTCCTCCACCCATAATGATGGCCAGGGTGCGGGTCGCTGGGGCGATGACATGCTTGGTTTGCATACTCTTGAGGATAGATGAATTGGGGAAGACGGAAGCATCTTGCGAAGACTATGCCTGTTTGTCATTCTCTTAAATCAACCGAAATATCTCCGACCGAAGGTAACGGGAATCAAATCAAAATCTTATGTGCGGAATCGTAGGCTATGTCGGTCGTGCTGAGGCGGTCCCTATCCTTCTAGAGGGGCTTCGTCGCTTGGAGTACCGGGGCTACGACTCCGCCGGTGTGGCTACCCTAGAGGAGGGGATTATCTCTGTCCGCAAGGAGGTGGGACGCATCGATGATCTCTGCAAGGCTATCGCTCTCAACCCGATCGGAGGCTCCACCGGCATCAGCCATACCCGTTGGGCCACCCATGGTAAGGTCACCCGCGAGAATGCCCACCCGCACTTCGATCGTTCCGGCAAGCTAGCTCTGGTTCACAACGGCGTCATCGAAAACTATGCCGCTCTGCGCACACAGCTCGAGGAGGAAGGGCATCAGTTTCAGTCCCAGACCGACACCGAGGTTCTGGCGCATCTTATCGGCCGTGCCTTTGACCGTTCCGCCGAGCGTACCCAGGGAGCCCTTGTTTCCGCGCTGTGTGAAGCCCTTGGTCAGGTTGCCGGCACTTACGGGATAGCCATCGTGCATGCGGATCTTCCCGGAGTCCTTATCGGGGCGCGCCGTGGCAGTCCTCTGGTTCTTGGTATTGGCAAGGGGGAGTATTTCCTGGCCAGCGATGTCAGCGCCATCGTCGGCCACACCCACGATGTTGTCTATCTGAACGACTACGAGATAGCCGTCCTTAACAGAGAGGGATTCACCCTCTCCACGGTCCAGGGAAATGGAGCCGACTACAACGTCACCACGGTCGAGACGGCCGAAGAGGATGTGGGCAAGGGGGACTACCCTCACTACATGCTCAAGGAGATCCACGAGCAGGTCCGCACCGTCGCCGACGCCATGCGTGGGCGTCTCTCTCATGAAGAGGCCACCGCCAAGCTGGGCGGACTCAACATGTCCAATGCTGAGCTCCGCACGGTCGAGAGGATCGTGCTGACTGGCTGCGGCACCGCCTTCCATGCCGCCATGGTCGGCGAATACCTTATTGAGAGCCTGGCCCAGATCCCGACCGAGTGCGAGTACGCCAGCGAGTTCCGCTATCGGAACCTCCCCATGACCAAGGACACCCTGGTCTTTGTCTTAAGTCAGAGCGGTGAGACCGCGGACACCCTGGCCGCCCTGCGTGAGAGCAAGCGAAAGGGCCACCGAACCCTCGGCATCTGCAACAACGTGGCGAGCACCATTGCAAGGGAAAGTGACGGCGGCGTCTACATGCATGCCGGTCCCGAGATCGGAGTGGCCGCAACCAAATCCTTCACCTCACAGGTCACGATTCTCACCCTCATCGCTCTGCTCCTCGGTCGTATCCGCAACCTCTCCAGCTCCGCCGGCAGCCGCATCATCACCGAACTCGAAGCCCTTCCCGGTCAGATCGAGAAAGTTCTCCAGCTTGAGCCTGAGATCGCCAAGATTGCGAAGCGCTATGCCCAGTCGAAGGTGATGCTCTTCATGGGCCGACAGTACAACTATCCCGTGGCCATGGAGGGCGCCCTGAAGCTCAAGGAAATCAGCTATATCGCCGCCATGGGCTACCCAAGTGCGGAGCTGAAGCACGGGGTGATCGCCCTGGTTAATCCCGAGACCCCTTCCGTGGTGATCGCACCGCATGATGCTGTTTTTCAGAAGAACCTCAGCAACATCGAGGAGGTCAAGGCCCGCGGCGGTCCAGTCATCGCCATCGGAACCGAGGGTAAGGGGGAACAACTCTCGCTCGTCTGCGACGACGTCATCTTGATCCCAGATGCTCCTGAGATCTTGACCCCGATCCTGACATCGATCGTCCTTCAGTTCTTCGCCTACCACATCGCGGTGGAGCTCGGTTGTGACGTCGACAAGCCGCGGAATCTGGCCAAAAGCGTCACCGTCGAATAAGAGACGCAGGGATTGAACTCAGGCGTGCCCACGCCGCTCGCCCCCCCCAAAGAAATGGGGGGCTGCCTTCGGCAGTCCAACCTACTCCCGCCAGTCGCAGGTTTTTAGCGCGTTGTATTGTTGCTACTCGCTTGCTGTAGGAAAACTACAGCGTCGCTCACGCGCCTAACACCGCATCTAAAATCTCTGCGCGAGTTTGTCTGCAGGCTGTGTCCTAGAGCGGTTTCGGTTTTATATAACGCATTTACAAGGGAAGAAATCTCGCGCAAAGACGCAAAGGCGCAGAGTTTTTATGACTCATAGCAACGTATCTTTGGAGACATCGGTGACAGTCTTCTCCGGACCCAATCCTTTGTCTTTTCCTCTGCGCCTCCGCGCCTCTGCGCGAGTCATTCCCTCGGATGTATCCTAAAAGCCTTCATCCTCTTCAACCCTGTGAGTTTCTGTCTGCAGCAACGAGGCGGTCGTAGAGTGGTTGTAGTCCTTCGGGGATGATCCGCGTGCCGGTCAGCATCGGCATGAAGTTCTGATCTCCGCTCCAGCGGGGAACGATATGCAGATGCAGGTGCTCCTCAAAGCCTGCACCTCCAGCGGTGCCTATATTGAACCCCACGTTAAACCCTTCGGCCTTTGTGACTTCACGCAGGAGATGCTGGGCATGGCTGGCGAGGTTCCAGACATCGAGGGCCTCCTCTGCGGAGAGGTCCTCCATCCGCCCGGTTCTTTTATACGGGACCACCATGAGGTGACCGGAGGCGTAGGGGTATTTGTTCAGGATCAAAAAGGCATTCTTCCGACGGCAGACCACGAAGTGGGCTGCGTCATCGTCTGTGGATGCGGCCTCTGCAAGGAAGTCCTCCCCACTGGCGCGCTCCCGGCTGAAGTATTCGACACGCCAGGGAGCCCAGAGCGACTCCAAATGTTCTTTAGGGAATGACATGACTCCTTAATGAGGCTGTCTCGCCGGCTTTTCCAGACATTCAAGCACGGCATGAGCGGCTCTTTCGGAGGCGGAGAGGTCGCCACGTCTTCCCAATGAGTTCACGACAGAGGAAAGATCCGCGGCAAGTCGTTCCCGAGCCTCGGTGCTATTGAGCAGGCGGAGCGCCTCGTCGGCCAGGGCTGCCGGAGTGGCATCGTGCTGGATAAATTCCCGGACCACCGGGCGGTTGGCTAGGATATTGACGATGCCCAGATACGGGATCCGGATGACACGGATGCCAACCTCGTAAGTGAGCGTGGCGACCCTGTAGACCAGAGCATAGGGAAGGCCAAGGCAGGCGGCCTCAAGCGTTGCGGTTCCAGAGCATACCAAGCCTGCTGCGGCATGGCGCATCAGATCCTTGGAGTTGCCCGAGGAGATGGTGATCTGCAGGTTCTGCTCGCGTGCCATTGCCTGCATGAGTTCCGCATGGGTCGCGGTCGCCGCTGCCGCCTCGATCCTGATCTCAGGCCGAGATCTCAAGATAAGTTTCGCCGCGCCCAGCATGGCTGGGAAGATCTTGCGAACTTCGCGTTCGCGGCTTCCAGGAAAGAGACCAATCAGGGTTGCGTCGCGCTCCGAGGTGGGAACGGCATGCAGTTCCCCGACCATGGGGTGACCGGCGAAGATGGTGGGGAGACCCGAGGATTCGTAGATCTGCTGCTCGAAGGGGAAGATGCAGATCATCAGATCGAGTGCGCGTGCCATCTCGGGAATGCGACGACGGTTCCAGGCCCAGACCTGCGGACTGATGTAGTAGATGATACGGGTGGGGATCTTCCTTTTCCGGATCGCCTTGGCTAGGCGGACATTGAAGCCGGGGTAATCGACAAGGATCACCGCCTCGGGCGGGTCGGTCGCGAGTTTGTCGAGCAGTTCCGCAAATTTCTTTTTGAAATATCCGTAGTGGCGCAGCACATCCCAGAGTCCCAGGACTCCTGCCTCGGCGATCCAGTTATCCAAGGTGCCGCCGGAGGAGAGGGCTTCACCAGTCATTTTGGGGCCGCCCTTGCCGGTAAAGAGAAGCGTCGGATCCTGCTCCCGGAGCGAGCGCATCAGCGCGGTGCCGTGCGTGTCGCCGCTGGCCTCTCCGGCGATGATCGCGAGATGGCGACCCGACGTGCTCATGCAGGCAGAGAGGGCGATTTCTTGCGGGGATCGGCCTCCTCGATCTGTTTCGTGATTTGGATCGCCAAGTCGAGGGCCGCCGCCGCCTCGCGTCCCGTGACACGGGGTTGGATTCCCTCACGGGCGCAGGTGACAAAGGCGGCGAGTTCCCGCTGCAGGGGCTCTCCCTTGACTACTTTGACCCGCTCGCGCTTGATGCCACCTTCTTTGAGGCGGAGGATGTATCCGCTCTGGTTTTGGTAGTTGAGCGAGAGGTAGGCATCCTCTTGGAAGATTCGGATCTTACGCACCTTGTCCCGGCTGATGCGGCTGGCTGTCAGGTTCGCGACGCAGCCGTTCTCGAAGCGGATACGGACATTGGCAATGTCCTCACCCTTGCTGAGCACGGCGATGCCAACGGCATCGACGCTGACTACCGGGGAGCGTACCAAGTGGAGCAGGATTTCCAGATCGTGGATCATGACATCGAGGACGACCCCGATATCCATGCTCCGGTTGGGATAGGGGGAGAGGCGTGTGACCTCGAGAAATCGGGGATTAGCCAATTGCTTTTCGAGGGCCTCGAGACCTGGATTGAAGCGTTCAATGTGTCCCACCTGCAGGACGCAGTTGTTCGTGGTGGCGGTGGCCGCAAGGTCAAGGGCCTGGGCCGTATTCGTCGCGATCGGCTTCTCGATCAGGAGATGCTTTCCCTTCTTCAGGAGGAAGGTGCCGACCTCATGGTGGGATTCCGTCGGGGTCGCCACGGAGGCGACATCGACGAGTGCGGCAAATTCCTCAAGCGAGGTGCACGGCTTGCCGCCGTACTTGGAGGCGACTTTTTCCGCGTTCGCCCGGCTGGCGTCGTAGATGGCTACGAGTTCGCAGTCGGGAAGCTCGCTGTAGATGCGTGCGTGGTTGATGCCGATGCTGCCTGGGCCGACGACGCCGGCGCGAATAGTCTTCATGATGTGATTCCCCAGAGGGTGATGTGGTGTTGGGTGGCAAGTGACTCGACTTGATCCTTGTCGAGAAAGAGGGTGCGTCCCGCTTCCATCGCGATGGCTGCTACTCCTGCGGCGGCGGCTGTCTCCAGTGTGCGGGGGCCGACGACCGGAACATCAAAGCGCATGTCCTGACGGGGCTTCGAGACTTTCACGACGACGGCCTCGCCTTTCCCGAGTTCACCTCCCCGGCGGATGGTGGAGTCGGTTCCGTCGAATCCCTCGACGGCAAGGACCGTTCCCTTCTTCACAACAACGGTCTGGCCGATATCGAGGCGGCTCACTTCCTTGGCGATACCAAGGCCGTAGGCAATATCCTCCAGGATTCGGTCCTTGGGCTTCGGACCCGCGATGAGGCCTTCATTGGCAAGGTGTTGTTCCAGAAAGGTGGTGGCCACGAGGAGAGGAACACCTGCTTTTTCGAGTTCGTCGGCGATGGCCCCGAAGAGGGTCTCCGCATTGCGTTCCTTCAGCTTGGCCAGCAGGAGCAGTGCATGAAAATCGGGCCGCAGGTCGAAGAGATTTCCGGGGGCGATCTGACCCGCCATCATCGAGGCGGTGGCTCCGCTTTTCTTGGCAGCAGTGATCAGGCGGCCGAGTTGGCCGACGCGCATCCAGTGGATCTCGTCGACAAAGCCGGCTAGCGCGGGATCCGTTTCTCCCTCGAAGGCTGCTGCGACCACACGGCCCACGCCCGCCTCGCGCGCCCCCTTCACTGCAAGCAGCGGGTAGGAGCCGTTGCCGGCGATGAGAAAGAGTGTCTCTGGCTTCTGCACGAGCCATCAGGTTACCCGAAGGTCATTTCCAAGACAGCTAGAAAAACACGCTTTCGGATCTGCTTATCGGCGCTTCCCTGAAGAATTCTGAGCGGGCATGACAGAAATCTGAAAAACAGGGATGAAGCGGATATAAGGGATATTCACCACCGAGTCCTTGGTCCCGAGGACGACCCAAGGCTGATTTTAAGCTTATTTTTTCTCCCTCCACTTCACGTCACCATTCCGGCTAACGCTCCAGATCTCTTGTCATGATTCCATTGCAAAAACCTGGTTTATTCTGATTTTTCAGCAGCCCTCAGCGCGGTAACTTCCTCCGGGAGGTAGAGGCCATAGTCACGGCAGATGGAACGCACCTTGGTAATTGAGTCCGGATTTTTTCCTGCATCATGGAGGGTGAAGGCGATGGATCCCGCTTCATCCCAGAAGATCATCCCGATTTCCAGGCAGATCCGGTAGAAGTCCTGTTTTGAGAGCCCGCTTTTGCTGGCTGCAGCATTAATGCGCGCTTGAAGATTCTCCGGCAAGTGGACTGCGACAGTCGTCCCTGAAGAGGGTTTTTTAATCCTGAGTTTCTGTGGTTTGTCCTTCACGTGGAAAAATCATTCATCAGACCGATTGTTTTGGCCAAACGATTGTGTTGACATGTCTGGCAATAAATACCAGAAACACTATCATGAGCCCTTCAAAGAAAACTCCGGATGACAAGAAGGGAAAAGCAAAAGCAAAATCAGGGAAAATACGAATCGTTGTCTCAAATGATACAGGCAAAAAGATTCTCAAGGCCGCGATGCTGACAGAGATGCCTCCCGAACATATTGTGACACAGGCCATCAGCACAGGCCTCTCGATTCTGGCAACTCGGTAACTAAAAGGGGCAAAGCATCCGAACGTGCATCCTGTAAGTGATGCGCCTGAATTGAAATTCCCGGCAACCAGAGTTACGCGTGCCGCCTCAAGAGAGGTCCTATTCCAGCCCTATCCAGCGCTAGGTGGGCAGTCTGCTTCAGACCGCTGATTTCTGGAACATAAATCTCAATGATATAGCGGATCACCTGTTCATTGCTCAGCGGCTCGATTTCATGGTGAAACCGGGTCTCTTCAGAAGCGCCTTCGTGGCCGTTTTCATCAAGTTGGGCGATTTTCCAAATCTCACCTCTTCTCGCCTGATTAATGACTCTTTGCAGATAAAACCCTGATGCCTCGGAGTGATAAAGCGATTCGTGGATGTCCAGAAGTTCGCCATTCCCGTCCGGTATTCCGCCAATGCTCATAAGGAGCTGATCCGTCGAGGGATCGCAGGTGTGGTTCAATTTGGAATTCATCATCATTAAATCTACCACGGTTACTAGGTCGCAGAGTGTCCTATGCTTCTTAGTGAGGGATGAACATTAAGCCTATGTTATAACGATTGATCAGGGTGGGGAAGTGATGCTTTTTGTGAACGCAGGGTAGTCATGGGAACTTCTCCCTCTTTTACCTTTTGAACCGAAAACGATTGAAACTTCACTGGCATAGTGAAGAACCCGTGCTCCTCGTAAAACTCAATCGCCGCCAGAATTGCCGCCCGAGCGATTGAGCTGATCGCAACCCCCGATTCATCAGAGGCTTTCCGCAGACGCTCATTCAGTTCTGGTTCGAGGTTTACCGAGAATGTCGCATTTCGTTTCATGTCAAACATTTATCCACAATCTAGTCGATTCCGCTAGAGAATTCTCTTGCTGTAAATAGTCGAAACCACTAGAAATGCACAATTAGCAATACACTGTATCTCTTCTGATGAATAATGAACAAGCATCTTCTGATTCGAACTCTGGGATGATCCACTTGGAGATAGAGGAGGAGGCTGTGGAGAAACTACGCGCCGTGGCAAATGGTAATAGTGTGCCCTTGGATAGGATGATCCAACAGGCGATCAGTCATGGCTTGACCCTTTTGCGGTCTGATACAACTCGCGATTCCAAGGAGACTACTCCCACTATTGAGTAGTTAGTGAAGTGTCTCTCCGTTTATTTGGAGCGATATAAAATATCGTTAAATTTTTATTAACAAATATCTAATAGACATTAGTCAGTTTGTTTAAACCAGAAAATACAGAGCTTACCACTCTTCAAAAAGGGAAAATGCTAAGGCCATCCGATCTTTCCAATACGGTTTGGCCAAGGGCGGCAGCATACCTTGAACGGCTCTAAATCATATGAACAAAGCGTATCTCTCCATCTCCCTTAGCCTCTTGCTCACGGCCTGCGGTTCATTGCCTGTCGCCGGTCCCTCAACCTCCAAAATCCTCTCCGCCGGAAAGAAAGAAAACTCACTGCCTTCCGGAAAGTTCACTCTGCTGTCAGTCAACGATCATGTGCTTGATGTTTTGCGAGATTCCGGGATCAAGTGTGTCAATAAAGCATGCTCGGAGGCATCTCAGCAGGCCCCTGCAACGCAGAAAATCTCCATCGGCGACGTGATCAACGTCGCCATATACACCACGGGAGGGGGGCTTTTCAGCGGAGGAACGACCCTGGCACCCTCATCCCCAAGCATGCCCGGGAAGGAGGGAGGGGTCTCGATTGGCACCTCAGTGCCCAGCCAAATCGTGGATCAGGGCGAGTCCATCACCGTCCCGTACGTCGGCAGGATCAAGGTCACGGGCAAGGCCCCTTCCGAAGTGGAAGCTGAGATTGCGGAGCGCATGAAGGGGATGGCCTTCAATCCCTACGCCATCGTCACGATGAACGATAGGGTTGGCAGTGATCTGGTCACCGTCACCGGCGATGTGAAGCAGTCCCAGCGTGTGCGTGTTCCCCTTCCTGGACTTCGCGTTGCCGACGCCATTGCCCAGGTTGGAGGAGGCACGGGACGCGATTTTGAGACGGATTACACGGTAATCCGCGGCGGCCATACATTCTCCGGAAACCTTTCGACGGCTCTTCGTAACCCCGCCACAGATATCTTTCTCAAGTCTGGAGATATACTTTCCGTGAAGGTCAATTCATGGAGCTACCAGACCTTGGGGGCTACTGGACAAACCCTGCGTCCATTCCCTCATGAACAGTTCACCATTCTGGAGGCAATTGCCGGATCCAACGGATTGGATGACAACCGGGCCAACCCCGGAGGGGTATTCGTCTATCGCCTGGAATCACCCGAAGTACTCCACAGGCTGGGCCTTCGGACGGATCGGGACGGATCAACTCCCCAGCCCGTTATCTACCATCTCAACCTCCGCGATGCGGGAGGGTTTTTTAAGGCCAAGCAATTCTGTCTCAAGGACAAGGATCTCGTTTACGTTGGCAATGCTGGGATTATCGGCTTCCAGAAGGTTATGGGAGTGATCGGTGCGCTGACGGCACCCGCAGTCACTGGGCTTTCCGCAACCGCAGGAGTGGGTGCAGTGAAGACCCTCTCCCAATAACGATCGCTCTCTGATCCGTTCAAGACATTGCGTGATTTCGATTGTTTGGTCGCTCAGATGATCCAAGATATGAAAAAACTCCACCCGCAACTGGGGTCACTGCATCAGAGGGCGATGGGGGTCGTTCAAAAGACTTTCTCATGGCTGATGGCGAGACTGCCTGAGAAATGGAGGGTTGAGTCCCCGGGAGCCCTGATCCTGCTGGCTCGCGAGCAACTCGGGGCAAGACCCTCCTTCGCGCTGATCGTTGTTCTCCCCTCCGCCTTGGCCTTGGTCTACTACGGCTTGATTGCCAGTGATGTTTATGTAACCGAATCCACATTCGTTATTCATAGCCAGAGCCAGCAGGTCGCCCCCTCCGGTATCGGAGCCATGCTTCAGAAGACAGGATTGGGATCCATCGGCCAGTCATCCGATAATGTGTCCGCAGTCAGTGAGTACATCACGTCACGGGATGCCCTGAAGGAGCTTGATGAGAGCATGAACCTCATGAGGCTCTGGTCCAGCTGGAGGATCGATCCTATCCAAAGGTTTGCCCCCCTCGGCTTTGGGAGAAAGTTCGAATATTTCTACCCCTACTACAAAAAGCACGTGGCGGTGAATGCGGATGAAAAGTCCAGCCTCTGCACCCTGAGCGTGAAGGGGTTCACGGCCAAGCAGTCACTGGAAATAAACATGCTACTGCTCGATGCGGCGGAGAAGCTGGTGAACAAACTCAACGAACGGGCACGCAACAACACCATCGGATACGCTCTCAAAGAGGTCGAGGGTGCCCAGCGTCATGTGAAGGAAGCATCAGGCAAAATGACCGAAGAAGCAGCGAAGGTTGCGTCCCAGGATCTATCCCTCTCCGCGAAGGATTCGCAATACCAACTCCTACTGCTCGACCGCGAGTTTGCCAAATCACAGCTGGCCTCCACCATGGCCTCTTTGCAGATGGCTAGAGATCAGGCGCAGCGTCAGGATCTGTACCTGGAAGTCGTCTCTCAGCCGCACCTGCCCGATGTGGCCATAGAACCCAACAGAATCAAAAGCATCATTTCCGTGCTGGCCGTGGGTCTGCTTCTTTGGGGCGTCTGGAGCCTCTTCATCGCCGGGGTGAAAGAGCATCAGCATTAGGAAAAGCGAAAGGCTAAAGTATAAAGGCTAAAACAGATCTTGGCTGAGCCCAGGTGTTTAGGCTGAACCAAGCTTCAGGGATGGAGCGCGGTAGACTGCGAGCGACGCGAACAGCCCCATAGGGGCGCCACTGCTTCCGGGAGGAAGTGGCGTCAATGCTGTTAGACTATTAGCCCGGCGATCCATCGGTCCTTTAACTTTTTATTTTCCTACTTTTCACCTCTTTTGTCGCTTTCAGCTCCATCTTACCCATTCGGAGTCAACCTCATCGGTTATCCAAGGGCGGAGATGGGCCTTGGCGAGGATATCCGCCAAGTGGCGGAGGCTCTGAGAGCAAACGAAGTGCCCTTTTGCATTCTTGATGTGGGGCTCGGCAAAGGTTTTTCACAAAATGATTCCACTGCTGGGAAGTGGATCTCCGACCGACCCCTTTATGGATTCAATGTCTTTTGCCAGAATGGCTTCAAGACAGCACAGTTCCTGTCCAAGCAGGGCAGTGGATTGACACAGGGGCGCTATGCCATCGGGCTCTGGCCTTGGGAGCTGCCCGAGTGGCCAGAGCGTTGGCGCCCTGCCTACCAGTGCATCAACGAGATCTGGGGAATCAGTTCCCATACAGCAGACTCCTATCGATCCTTCCCCGGGCCGGTCCACCGGATGGGGCTCCCTGTCAGTGTGCAAAACGTTGCCCCAGTGGACCGTCGGGCTTTCGACCTTCCTGAGGATGCGTACCTCTTCCACTTCTCGTTTGACCTGCATTCCAAGACCGCCCGCAAGAACCCCTTTGGCCTGATCAAGGCATTCCAATCGGCCTTTCCATCCGAAACAAAGGAAGAAGTCGGTCTAGTGCTGAAAGTTAACCATGCCAAGACGCTCCGGTTTGACTGTCTCAAACTCCGCTGGATGGCAGAGAGTGACTCGCGCATTCATCTCATCGAGCAATCCATGCGACGACCCGAGGTGCTTTCATTGATGCAATGTTGCGACTGCTACGTCTCCCTCCATCGGGCCGAGGGATTCGGACGTGGCATTACCGAGGCACTCCTCCTCGGAAAGCAGCTTATTGCCACCGGATGGTCGGGCAACATGGACTTTTGCCTTGAGCCAAGGGTCGCCCTGGTGCGTCACCGGATGGTTCCCGTGAAACCAGGGGAATACTTCCACGGAGAAGGGCAGACATGGGCTGAGCCCGATCTAGATCATGCAGCAAAGCTCATGCGCGAGATCCGCAGGCATCCCCGTGATGTTTCAGTGGGAGCTTACGACTTCAGTCCCGCTACCGTCGGTGCCCGGTATGCCAAGAGACTGAGGGAAATTTATGAGAAGCACTGTTCCCCTCGAACAGCTCTTCCTCCCACCGCCCATCTTCTAGCTGCCAACTCCTTTTGAAATCATAACCATGATTTCTCGGCCTTCGACTCCCCCTTTAGCCTTCGCGCTTTAAGCTCTTACTCAGGTATCAGGTCTCAGCTTTCATCCCTCATGTCTTCCTCTTCCGCCCCTGCGGCCTGCTCCCTCCCCGAGTCCTTCGCGATCCATTGCCGAGTCATCTGGGCGCTCATGATGCGCGAGATGATCACCATGTTTGGACGGCATGGGCTGGGATTTGCATGGATCTTCGTCATGCCGATGATCCTAACGGTTGGCATCACGCTGGCCTGGAGCTTGCGGGGAGTCAGCGAGGGAGGTGCTGACATCCCCATCGCCGCCTTTGCTCTGACGGGATACTCCACCCTCATTCTCTACCGCAACATGCCCAGCACGGCGGCGTCGGCGGTAAAAATGAATGTCCCCCTGCTCTACCACCGCAATGTACGGATCGTCGATCTGTTCCTGGCACGCATCATCCTCCAGATCAGCGCCATCACCTTCTCCTTGGTGACCTTGACGATCATCTTCTCGTGGATCGGACTCATGCCGCCGCCACGGGATCCCCTGACGGCTCTGAACGGCTGGATGGCAACGGCTTGCTTTGGAATTGGCCTCGGCTTTTTTATCGGATCGATCGCCACCAAACACGAATGGGTCGATCACGTCTGGCATCCCTTCTCCTACATTCTGGGAGGCATCGCCGGGGCTGCCCTGCTCATGCAATCCGTCCCCCCCAAATTCCGTGAAATGCTCCTCTGGTTCCCGATCGTTCATGGGGCGGAGTGCCTCAGGGACGGTTACTTCGGGGATAAATTCACCCCTTATTATGATCTCTCCTACGAGTATCTCGCCAGCATCGTGTTGCTTTTTCTGGGGCTGCTTCAGATCAGGTCGATCAGGGGATACACAGAGACCTATCACTGACGCGAGTTCGCATGATCGAGCTTAGGGAAGTCACAAAAAAGTATCCCGTTCGTGGAGGGGAGCGCACGGTCCTCGATAGGATCACCTTCAGGATCGAGCGGGGCGAGAAGATCGGGTTTCTGGGTCGCAATGGTGCCGGGAAGTCCACCCTCATCCGCCTCATTGGGGGAGCGGAGGCCCCAACCAGCGGGGAGATCTACCGTGGAATGAGCCTCTCCTGGCCGCTGGCCTTCGGGGGAGCCTTTCAGGGACAGCTGACCGGACTTGATAACCTCAAGTTCATCTGCCGCGTCTACGGCAGGTCGATCGAGGACAAGATCCCTTTCGTCGAGGACTTCTCCGAGCTGGGCCGCTACTTCCGCGAGCCCGTCGGCACCTACTCATCCGGGATGCAGGCCCGACTGGCATTTGCCATCTCGATGGCCGTGGAGTTCGACTGCTACCTCATCGACGAGGTGATGACCGTGGGGGACAGGCGCTTCACGCAGAAATGCCACGAGGAGCTGATGGTCAAGCGGGCCGACCGCTCCCTTATCGTCGTCTCGCACCACGAGGACCAGATTCGCAATACCTGCACCCATCTGGGCGTCCTGGTCCAGGGAGTGCTTCACCGATTCGAAGACCTCGACGAGGGATACGACTTCTACCACCGCCACGCTCACGAGTGATCGGCACCCGGCTTACAGCACCCCGCTCCAAACTCCTAGCTCCAACCTCCCGCCTAACCTTTATGCATCAATCCATCAGCGCAATTACCCCTTCCTCCGTGGAGGAAGCACCTCCTGAAATGAAGACCAAGATCCTCATCGAGATGCGTCCTGCCTTTGATGGATATGCCGGCATCCCACAGGAGACCCGACTCCTCTTCTCCATGATCTCCAAGCTGGATAGTTTCGAAGTCGAGGGCCTCCTGCAGGGAGGTGGTGCACATTCTAATCTAAGCCGAGGTACTCCCAGAAAATCCGCTTCCCTCTTCGGTAAGAAAAAGCATCCTTCACGCCGTTACGGCACCTACTCGAAGGTTATCATCTCGCTCAAGGAGAAGCCCTATAAAAGTTGGGTGGAAAGGATTGCGGATTATTGGAAGAGCCGCGCTGAGTCTCTGGCGTTGAAAGGATCCTTGATCACGAATTCGAAGATCAAAACAACCGAGTTTAAGTCCGAGTCCTTCGAGGACTTCATCTGGAGAACCATCTTTGCCAAGACACTTCCCTCCAGTGACTTCAAGCGGATCGTCAAGGCTAACTACAAGATATTCACCGTATCATGGCATGGAATGCATAAGGCTGGCCTCTTTAGTCTTAATTGGTGGTTCCATTCCATCTACCCCAAAGTTGATCTGGGGGATATCGACATCTTCATCGCCCAGACACCTTACCCTGCGCGAGTGTCGAGCAGGACCAAGATGGTCGTGCGCTATCACGACACCATCCCGATCTTCCTACCTCATACCATCAATGATGTCTCCGAGCATCAGGCTACCCACCTCTATGCTCTGGAAGGCAACGTGAAGTCCCGAGCCTGGTTTGCCTGCGTCTCCGAGGCCACCCGTCAGGATCTACTCAAGCTACACCCCGAGGTGGAGGATCGGGCCGTGACGATCCATAACATCATCTCACCACATTACTTCAAGGAGGAGACCCCATTTGAAAGGGTTCGAGGGATTATAAGATCTAGGATTGCCGCCTATGATGCAGATACAAAAGAGTATGATCTCTTTCCTAAGTTCTTCAACTTGAGGGAGCAGGAGAATTTCTTTAAGCAAAACCTCTTCCAGAAAGAGTTCAAGTACCTGCTTGTTGTTTCCACCGTCGAGCCTCGCAAGAACCACTCACGCGCCATCGCTGCCTGGGAAATCCTCAAGGAAGAAGTTGATCCGGATCTTAAGCTGGTGATTGTGGGAACCCTCGGCTGGGGCTTTCAGACGATGGTCAAGCAACTACGCACTTGGATCGACCGCGGGGAGCTCTTCATGCTTAATAAAGTGCCCTCACCTGATCTCCGGGTTCTCTACCGGCATGCAGCGGCAACAGTCTGCCCCAGCGTTCAGGAGGGATTTGACTTCAGCGGAGTCGAGGCGATGAGGAGCGGAGGCATCGCGTTGGCCTCAGATATCCCGGTGCACCGAGAGATCTACGAGGATGCAGCGGAGTACTTCGACCCCTACTCTACTGGGAGTACCGTCGATTGCCTCAAGCGGGTTCTGTATAGCCCTGACGCGGAGGCCATCCGCGCGAGACTCGAGAAACGGGGAGATGAGATTTCGAGCAGATACCTGCCAGATAAGATCCAGCCACAGTGGGAGGCGTTTTTGGAGAAGGTGAAGAATTCAAAAAACTGATTTTCCACCATCAAGAGCATGAAGAGCGTGAAGGAAAGATTGTATGAGTATTTCTGCAGGATCTTCCGGCGGGAGATCATCCGCGATGGGTTCCGAGGAGTCTTGGGACGCGACCCTGAGGAAGAGGCGCTGAGGGCCTATGAGAAGAGTTTTGGTGATTTGGGGACAGAAGGATTAATCAGAGACCTCGTTGAGAGTGATGAGCATTGGGAAAAAATCGAGATAAGAAAGGCATCAGAGGGTAAAATGTCCAAGTGGATTGAATGGATTAGGAACTCATGAAGAAGGCAATTGCTCTCATCAGTTATTGCAGGGATGAGTATTTTCAACTCGTTTATCCAACACTGATCCACCAAAAGATTTTTGGAAAAAAGGTCAACGATTTCTACGACATCTACATTTTTCAGGATGGCCTAGCTCAGGATGCGCGACCAGAGGTGGCACGTGAGCACAGAAGACTTCAGAACAGGATAAAACGACTGCACGGGGCTGACCGGATCCATATCCAAGAAAAGAACCTCGGAGTTGCCCGTCATTTTGATTATCTGGAAAAGTTACTCTTTGTTGAAAAAGCCTATGATTATGTCGTTTTTTGTGAGGAGGACATGATTCTAGCACCAGGATATATGCAGGTCATGGACCTGATGGGAGAGCAATTTTGGAAAGATCCAAGAGTCGGCATGGTATCGGCCTTCCGAGAGAGAAGGCAGCACGATCAGGACTATGTCGCAATGGGACACAACTGGGGATTTGGTCGGTGGAAAGAAAAGTGGCAAGAGAGTCAAAATATCGTTCAGGAATATCTACAAATCATAGGTGAGGTTCCTTACCATAAAAGAAATACGCCTAGTGTTCTGGAATGGATTGGTAACAAGGGATTTCGTCCCCTTGCGAGCAGTCAAGATTACATAAAACAATGCTCAGTTCTTGCAAATAAATCTGTAAGAATTTCCTTTGGGTGGAATTATGGACTGCCGATTGGAAGAGAGGGTTTGCATTGTCGGCGTCAGGACTTTGATAAAATGGGACTGGATAACATTATCATCTCCACCACTGATGTTCCTGAAAGACTACCAGAATTCCGAGAGGAAACCTATAGGGATTTATTGGAGAGAACTCAGAAGGAGATGATGCTGCCAGTAAAATAGTCTTTCAAAAAGACTTTGCTTTTTAATATGAATTCCCAAACAAATCACCTTAAGGATTACGAGCAGATCATCAGATTAATTGGTGACCAATTGGCACTAAATCCTGACTATTCTATAGAATTACTTGATGTTTCATTCCGGCAGATACTGCTTGAGAAAGCTCGAGCAGTGAGGGAAACATCTGAAGATAATCAGGAGAAAATCCACCATGGTAAAAAGGCTTGCTTTTATTCCGAAGGCGATCCGGCTGACTTAAGGATACTCGCTGAAATCTATCAGGGGATCAACGAAAACGCTCAAGCGCTAGCTCTCCTGCACAAAGTCTCTCAAACGGAAATGACTAATCGAGTGGCAACTAAAATAGAAAAAGAAGAAAATATCTCATCAAAAAAAGAAACAAAGAAAGAAGAAAATTCTCCAGTTTCTAGTTCAGTTATAAAATGGTCAAAAGAGGATATTCGAGACATCCCGGACATGCCTGAAGAGGAAAGAGCTTATCTAGCGGAGAAGTTAAATAACATCAATTGTTTTCTTGAATATGGATCAGGCGGCTCAACGGTATTAGCATCGTCCTCGAATATACCATACATTTATTCTGTTGACTCAGATAAATCGTTTTTAGAAGCGGTTGCAGAAAAAGTTAGATGCTTAAAAAATGCAGAAACTCTGATTAGTTGCTGGGTTGATATTGGGCCTACTGGGAATTATGGAAATCCCACGGATTATACCAAGGCAGTAAAATGGCCTAATTATAGCATCGAACCATGGAGGAAAATATTAGCTGCAAATCACTCGCCAGATCTTATCCTTATTGATGGACGTTTCCGCGTAGCAAGCTTTCTGGCCTCATTGGTTTTTGCAAAACCCGGCACATTAATACTCTTTGATGATTATGTTGAGAGAAGTAATTATCATGTGGTCGAGAAGTTTATTAAACCGGAGAATATCGTAGGGAGGATGGCTGAGTTTGCAGTCAAAAAGCAAATGCTAAGTCCAGCTCTAATACTCGACTTAATTCCTATTGTTTCCCATCATGGATAAAAGTAGCATTACTAAAAATGCCTCGAATTAAGAGGTTCCCTCGGGGATATAGTAAAATAACTGACATATATCAAATTATAATTTAAGGGGGTGAAATAAATGTCCGCCAAAAATTATCTCTTGGAAAAAGTCACTAAAGGTAGATTAGGTAATGTCTTGGAATTTTATTCCAATGAAATTGCTAAGCAGCTTTTTGTAGCAATTCTCGGCCGCGAGGCTGATGAGGCGGGCCTCCGCAGTTACAAGGCAGCAATAGTCGATCATCGCTCCCTCATACCTGCGATCCAAGGCCTTCTCGGATCTGGAGAATTCTCCGCCAAAGCTGTTGCTCTCGCCGCCCCGGAGATCGTCGATGCCTTGTATCTTTCAATCATGGATCGTGAGACTGACGCGGATGGGCGCAAGAACTGCATTGATCTGATTCAGTCGGGAACCGGGTTGACGGAAGTTATCAGGTCTCTTAGTGATGCATTCAGCACCTCAAAGTGTCTTCAGGGTGGGAAAGTGAGTGATCCAATACCCATCTACTGGGTACACAACCAACTCCATCGATGGGAAAATGGATTGGATGCTGCGAGATATACATCCTTCTGCGAGGACATCGCAAAAAAAGAACAAACAATCCATAACTTTATCGTTGATGGCCAGGAAGTGTCTGTGCTTCATAAGGATGTCTCTACCGGCACCATTGGTGAAGAAAGAATAAAAAGCCTTCTGAACTACTTAAGGAACCGCTGATTAAAGCGCCTTTTTCAAAGTCTGGCTAATTTTGATGAGGAGGAAGGGATTGGGGTGATATTTTTGATCATCTTGCATCGAAGCTGACTCTCGGATTGGCAGATTTGTGCAGTGGCAGGATGCCACCGAGGGGGCCTTTGCCTCCATGAGAGGGTGTTTTCCCCTGATTTCATGCCATCTGAGCTTTCCGGAGCATGCGTCCGGCAATGACCAGATTGGCCAGGGCGAAGAGGCTGTGAAGTTGGGCGAGATTTTTCCTCAGCCCCCGGTATCGAACCTTCCGGTATCCGAAGAGGTTTTTGATGATGTGGAAGGGATGCTCCACCTTGGCTCTTACCTGAGCCTTCCGGCGCTCCCATTCCCGCAGCAGATCTTTCCTCAATCCTTCGGCCATCGACTTCAGGCGTCCTTTCTTCTCTGCCACCATCCAATCAATCTTGTTTCCCTCAAACTCTTCCCTCTTTTGAACCCCAACATATCCCGCATCTGCGTGAACCCTCTTCTCTTGTCCATGAAGGAGATGCTTGGTCTGGCTGACGTCACTGACATTGGCGGAGGTCGCCACAAGGCTATGCACTAGTCCTGATTCTGCATCCGCTCCAATATGGGCCTTCATGCCGAAGTACCACTGATTGCCTTTGCGGGTCTGATGCATCTGCGGATCCCTCTTACCCTCCGCATTCTTGGTTGAGGAGGGGGCATTGATGATGGTCGCATCCACGATAGTCCCTTCTTTCATAAGGAGCTTCTTGGCCTTCAGATGCTTCCCAATCTCTTCAAAGATCGCACGGGTCAGGTCGTTCTTTTCCAGTAGATGCCGGAACTTTAGCAAAGTCGTCGCATCAGGCACGCTTTCTCCTCCAAGATCCACCCCAATGAAGTTCCTCATCGCCTGGCTGTCGTAGATGGCATCCTCAAGGGCTTCATCAGCCAGTCCGTACCACTGCGCAAGGAAGTAGATCCTCAGCATCCTCTGGATCCCGATCGGCGGCCTCCCTCGCTCACCCTTCGGATAACATGGCTCGATCAACGCGATCAGCCTTCCCCAGGGCACCACCTTTTCCATTTCTCCAAGGAAGCGTTCTCTTCGCGTTGCCTTCTTCTTCCCGGCATATTCGCTCGCAGAAAAACTCAGCTGGTTGTTCATTCCCTCATTCTATCCCAACCCTCCTATCCTGCATAGCATCACTTCGCAGGGCGCCCCGATTAAATCAGCGTTTCCTTAAGAGCTATCTCGCCGGATCTGGATCTCAAGAAACGGTTGATCTTACCTATCTGTATCAATGATGCTGCCAATGAAGATGTTCTGGAGTATCCGGTTTTCTCCTTTGACAAGCTCAGGGGCAGCGAAAAAATCCTGATTCCTGATGCGGATTATCTGATGAGCGATGGCTACCAGTCACTGCTGATAGAGGATCCCGTACCTTTTTCAAATAAACAGCCCAAGGCTGTCTTTGCGGGTGCTACAACCGGAGCCGGGGGCAAAGGAGGTGCCTTACTCACTTTGCATAAAGTCAAGAATGACTTGGTTCCTAGAATCAGTTCCGCTCAGTTCTTTGCAAGTTCAGAAGATGTAGATTTCAAAATTACTTCTATCTGCCAGGAGGATGGGGCAGAGACCGTGGAGTACATCAAATCACTTGGTATTTGCGATGAATTCTGGTCGTGGGAAAAGCAACTAGATTACAAATTCATTATTTCCATGGATGGAAATGGGGCTGCATGGGGGCGTATGGTAAAATCCCTTCATAGTAACTCCGTTATTATGAAGTATGAATCCCAACGGGTACAGTTTTACTATGATTCTCTTGTCCCGTGGCTGCATTACATTCCGATCGCTCGTGATGCGGATGTTGTTGATATTTTAAAAAAAGAGTTAGAGGAGCCGGGGAGATATGAATATATAGCGAAAGCTGGATCTGAATTTGGCAAGGAATATCTTCGTAAGGAGGTTGTCGATTCATACATGATTCATCTTCTCAAGTCCTTCGCGTGTTTGATGAGATGAAGATCAGGAATTAATACTGATCCGTCTCCTGGCCATCTAGTATATAAGTCTCATCCTTGTATCAAACTTTGATCAGTTGATGTCAGCTGAAGGAAACATCCTGCTGATCGGCTCCTGCCTTTCGGAGAATCTCGCCCTCCGGATCTGTGAATGGCTGCGTCGTGAGAAACGAGATCCCGATTCCCTGCATCATCTTCTTGTCAATCATCTCTCTGTGCTTCCGGATGAGCCGGAGGCCCCGATCGATAACTATTCTTTCCAGATCATCCAGCCTCCCCTGCGGGGAGTTCTGCATGAATCCCACTATCTCGGCGCCGACCTCATGAATCCTGAGGCGCTGAATGCCTTGGAGACTAGTGCGCTGAGCCAGCTCTCTCTCTTTCTGGAGAATTACCTAGGCTATAATACGCGGCACGGATTGACCTCCTTCGTGACTGGATTCATCGTCCCTCAGCGCAATCCGCTGGGGCGTATGATGCCCCGGCACTCTCTCTCGAATCTTCAGCATCTGATCCGCAGACTGAACGAGCGGCTGGAGAAAATCTGTCTCTCTCGCACCAATGTCCACTACGTCGATCTGGACGAGATCGCTTCTCGGATAGGCAAGCGGCATATCCTGGATGACTCAATCCATGCCCTGAGTCATGGGGCGTTGGCAGGTGATTTCGACTTCGAGCATGATCTCAAAAGGCTTCAGCCTCCTGAGCCCTTTAGCAAATCCAGAGAACTCAAGACTGAGGAGTTTCTCGATGATGTCTGGCACGATATTCTGCATCGTTATGAGATCCTGACGCGTCGCGATCCGCTCAAGATCGTGATTGTCGATCTGGATGACACCCTCTGGCGCGGGGTGCTGGCAGAGGATGGGATCCATCCGCACGGACTGGAAGGGTGGCCGCTCGGAGTGGTGGAGGCCCTGCAGTTCCTGAAGATGCGTGGGATCCTCCTCGCCATAGCGAGCAAGAATTACGAGTCCCTGATTCGTGAGAAATGGGATGAGATTTTCCAGCGAAGGATACTGCTCGAGGACTTCGCCTCTATCAGGATCAATTGGAATCCGAAGGTGCAGAGCGTCCGTGAGATTCTGGAGGAGACGAATCTGCTCCCTGGCAATGCACTTTTCATCGATGACAATCCGGTGGAGAGGGACGAGGTGGGCCGGGAGTTCGTCGGGATCCGTATTCTCGGCGAGGATCTCTATGGGATCCGGGAGTATCTGCTGACTGCTCCCGAGCTGGACGTTCCATTCATCACGACGGAATCAGGAAGGCGTACCGAGATGATCCAGGCGCAGGGCGTGAGGGAGCAGTCCCGGAAGTCGATGAGCCGTGGGGAGTTCCTTCAGTCCCTGAATCTGAAGGTCGTGGGTCACATCATCAAAAGTCCCTCCGATCAGAGCTTCGAGAGGGCCCGCGAACTGCTTAACAAAACGAATCAGTTCAACACAACCGGCCGTCGCTGGACCCCCGAGGAGATCGGTCGCTTCTTTGCCGAAGGGGGCGTATTCTATACCTTCAACGTCACAGACCGCTTCACTGCCTACGGATTGGTAGGGCTCCTGATGGTACAGGGAAACTGCATCCGCCAGTTTGTGATGAGCTGCCGCGTGGTCGGTCTGGATGTGGAGCAGCAGATGCTCCGCAGTGTGATCGATCGGATCAATACCCCCGAGGTCACTGCGGAGTATGTGAGAACCGAGAAGAACCACCTCTGCGCCGATCTCTATCCCAAGAACGGCTTCGAACTACGGGACGGCCTCTGGGTGTACACTAAGCCGGAGAAAAAGGGGCTGTTTAAAAAATTCATGACCATACAGATAAACCGATGAAACCTCTGATTTTCAAATTTCTTAGAATTCTGCCCGTTGCACTAATCATGTTTTTCTCGATTAAGATGATGGGTTTTAGCGATCAGCAGGGAATCATCGCGGCCTTGATTCCAGTCGTTTTAGGAATGCTGGATCTGATGGTCGGATTAGCGTTCGGTGTGACGGCCATCATTTTTGTCGCCGCCATGTTAATGCATGTTTTCCCGGATCAGACGGCCATTGCTCATAAGATTATCGGTCAGCACCTTCAGGCATCTTCAGTTGAGCTGAAATCGAAATGATCATCCAGCCGATCGGGTAAGAATACTGTATTTTTGAACCAACGAGGAAAAACCCGAGGCCCATCCACTCGTCCCCCCACCACTGCATAACACTCGGGATCAAGGGCTCCGTGGTGAGGGATCAGGATCACTACTGATTACACCTTTCCCGAATAGCATAAAACCGAAAGTTAGGAAGATTGTGCGCCGAGCAGCTATTGGAAGTAAAAAGCTCTATTAGGAGGTTGAGGGATCATTAGAATCAGATGTCCGTGTGGGGTGTTTTGTCCCGTGGAATATCGGTTGGGCGACAAAGAACATGACTGAGGGAAACAAAAAAATCTCCGTGATCATCCCGACGAGGGATAAGGCGGAGCTTCTGAGCCGTTGCATCAATAGTATCCGCGAGAAATCTACTTATCCGGATTACGAGATCCTGATTGTTGATAATGGGAGTATGGAGCCCAAGGCCCTTCGTCTGCTGGAGGGGGAGGAATGGGCGATAAATACGCGGGTCCTGAAATATCCGGGGCCTTTCAACTTCTCGGCGATGATCAACAGGGGTGCGGAGGAAGCAAAGGGATCAATTCTTTGTCTGCTCAATAATGACACGGAGGTGATCTCCGCCGACTGGATGGAGACGATGGCGGCGGGGCTTATGCAGGAGGGTGTCGGGGTGGTGGGGGCGCTACTGCTCTTCCCTGACGGCTCGATTCAGCATGCCGGGGATGTGGTCGGCGGGCGTGATTGCGTCCGCCATCTTGATTCAACCCCAGGCATGGATGCCTACGATGTTAAGGCGGTAACGGGAGCCTGTCTGATGACCCGGCGTGATCTCTTTCTCAGACTGGGCGGGCTCGATGAGGTGAATTTTCCCGTGGCTTTCAATGATACCGACTACTGCCTGAGGGTCAGGGAATCTGGTCAGGGTGTGATCTGCACTCCACGGGCCCGGCTTCTCCACCACGAGATGAAGACTCGAGGTCGGACATGGAAGCCATGGGATCTGATAAGGCTCCGCCGTGAGAAGAGGGCTTTTCGAAGGCGGTGGAGTGCTCTGATGAAGCGTGATTGATCACGGGGAGGGCGACGTGATGTCGCCGGGATGTATCTCACGGAAGTGATGAAATTGAGACCTTTTCGATGCCGGGCTGCCTACAGCAGCCAGAAGCCCCGTGCCGTGATGGTCCTGGAGCCGGGGAGGGTGCCGACTACCTGTTACTATGTGAAGGGGAGGTTGCCCGACGGGCTGCCTGTTCGCAGTCATGTGAGCACAGGGGCGCCTCCGAGAGATCTGAAGATCGAGGAGGGGACGTGGGTGATCATCGTGAGGCATGTCTCCCGGAGATGGCTCAAGGAGTTGCTGAAGCATCGGGAGAAGTTCACCGGGGTAACTTACCTGAAGGATGATGATATTCCGGCAGTCCTGACTGCCCGGGAGTTGCCCTGGTATTACGCTCTCTGGACGTTTGGAAAATACTGGAAGATCCACGGACTGTTGAGCCGTGTGGTGAGTGAAGTCGTTGTCTCGACCCACGAGCTCGCAGACCGTTATCCCGAAGCCAATGCCGTTGTTTGGGAACCTCATTATGACGACACGAGTGACTATTATCCCGAGACGCTGGTTTACTTCTACCATGCCACGATCACTCATCTCAGCGAGATGAGGTGGCTGGTTCCCGTGGTACGCAGGGTGCAGCAGGCAGTTCCGAACGCTTGGTTCGAGATCATCGGAAATGGTGAGGTCGCAAGGATGTTCCGGGGGATTCCGCGTGTGAGAGTGCTCCATCCGATGAGTTGGCCCGATTACCAGCAGTATCTCGCCAGTATCCGATACGATGTCGGGATCGCTCCACTGATGGATACCCCATTCAACAGAGCGAGATCCCACACGAAGCTCTACCAGATCACGAGGGGCGGCGCGGCGGGTATCTACTCGGATGTGCCGCCATACGCGGAGAAGGTGATGGACGGGCAAACCGGGGTGCTTTGTAGAAACCATCGCTACCAATGGGTGAGGGCGATCGTCTCCCTGCTCGGTGATCCCTCGCGGAGGAAAATCATCCATGACAATGCACGGGTCTGGTGTCAGGAGCAGCGTTCGGACAACAAAAAGGAGATGATCCATGCATGATGTGGCAAGAAGCGTCGTAATGCCTGACTCCACGGCGAGTGATGAGATGTCACGCCCGGATCAGGGAGCGGGCGGGCGAGTCTTCCTCTTCCTCCAAGGGCCAAACTGCGCATTTTTCACCGGGATCGCCGATGAGCTTGAGTCTCGGGGACATCGGTGTCTGCGTATCAATCTTTGCTTCGGTGACTGGCTTTTCTGGAGGCGCAAGGGGGCGATCAACTACCGGGGATCGTTCAAAAAATGGGAGGCATTTCTCGAGGCATTCATGGAGAGGGAGGGTGTTACGGACCTGATCCTTAACGGGGAAAAACGCAACTATCACAAAGCGGCGGTTGCCTTGGCCAAGGCGAGGGGAATCGAGGTGACGGTGACGGACTTCGGATATCTCCGCCCCGATTGGATCACTTTAGAAAAAAACGGGATGTCCGGTGATTCGCTTTTCCCAAAATGCCGTGATGAGATCGCAAGGCTGGCATCAGGTGTGGCAGAGATGCCCGTTGAGAAGAAGTTTCATGAGGTGACGTCCATCAAGGTGATTGCTGAATGTGCCGGGGCATTGGCGACGGTAACCCTCCGGATGCTTTATCCCGGCTATCATCCCTACCAACTGGATAATCCCCTCCTTTTCGGGGCCGGCTATCTCTGGAGGCTTCTTAAAAACAGGATCTGCAGGAGAAAAAGGGAGCTCCTTGTTTCCAGCATTCTCCGTGATGGTCAGGTATTTTATCTCTACGCCATGCAGATGGAGATGGATTTCCAGATCCGGGCCTATTCCTCCTATCCCAACCAACAGGCTGCTTTCTGGGAGGTGATCAGTTCATTCGCAAGAAATGCCCCGGTGGACTCCTTGCTGGTGATGAAGATTCATCCCTTGGATCCAGGTCTGGTGAACTGGGCAAAACAGATTCGTGCCTTTGCGGAGGAGGCGGGAGTTGCCCAGCGGGTCTGCTTCCTGGATGGCGGCGTGCTCGAGGAATTGATCCGCAACTGCCAGGGAGTGATTACGATCAACAGCACGGTAGGGTTGAATGCGCTCCGAATGGGAAATCGGGTGAAGGCTCTAGGCCAGGCTGTATACAATCTCGAGGGGCTGACTTTCCAGGGAGAGCTGGATGATTTTTGGGAGAGTCGTGATGGGGTGGATGCCCGGTTCTGCGATGACTTTGTGAAAGCCCTCTCTGCAACGACACAAATCCGGGGGGTCTATTTCGGGAAGGAGGGTCTGCGCCATGCCATCAACGAAGCGGCAATGAGGCTTCATCTGGGATGCGTGAACAAGCTGATGCCAGCCAGCCAATCGAAGAGTGTGCCCTGATGGTATGCGGATCAAAGAAGGAGTTACCAGGACCTCATGATGAGACCGGCCAAACGGCCGGTTTTTTTGTGCCTTGATGAAGGCTCTCCAGTGTTCAGGAATTCATCGGTTCCCTAACCACTCGGCAAAACTCCATCGCTGGTTAAGTCCGATTCCTATTGGGAGTCCGGGTGAATCCCCTTCCTGTCTTCCTGCTATCCAGAGTAAAACATTCCCCATGGGTTCTGATTCCAAATCATCCGTCCGGATTTTCCATGCGCTGCCCTTCATGAGGCGCCTCCTCTCTGGATTGATCCTTGGACTTCTTCTTTCCAGTTGGGCTACGGCCGCTCAGCTCGATCTCACGGAGAAGGAGAATGGAAAAGATCTTTGGATAGATCGCGGCGATCTTTTGGTGTTCCGCCTCTCTTCCAACCCATCGACGGGCTACTCGTGGAGTGTCGCCGCCTCCAAGCCGAAACTTCTGCTTCAGCAAGGGGAGGCGGCCTGCGAGATTCCCAAATCCGCCAAGGGTCGTATCGGCGCGGGGGGAACCGAGGTCTGGAGGTTCCGTGCGGTACGGGCGGGAACGCTGACCCTCACCTTCTCCTACGCCCGAGTCTGGGAGAAGGGTGTCCCTCCCGTAAGGACGCTCAGCTGGCCCGTTACGATCAGGAAATGAAACGCGTTATCCATTGGTTTCGCCGGGATTTCCGAATCACCGACAATACGGCGCTTGCTGCTGCGGTCGCCGCTGCCGGCCCCGACGGTGAAGTCATCCCCGTTTACGTGGCGAGCGACTGGAAGGGATCGCATGAATGGACCGGACCGGCTCGACAGGAGTTCCTCTGCGGGTGCCTGGCATCTTTGGCCAAAAATCTGGAAGCGATCGGTGGGCGTCTGATCATTCTGCGCGGCGACGCGGTGAAGGAACTGGAAAAGCTGGTTGCCGAGACGGGAGCGACGGAAATCTTCGCGAATCGTGATCCCGATCCCTTCGGCCGGTTGGTTGAAGGCCGACTCGATATCATGGCCAAGGCGCGTGGACTCGAACTCTTCCTTCCCAAGGATGCCTGCATCCATGAACGCGATGAGGCGCTCACCGGTCAGGGAACGGTGTTTCGCGTCTTCACTCCCTATTCGAAGGTCTGGTTCGGTCTGCCGAAGCCTTCACCAGGGCCTGCGATCAAAAAGCTCTCAACCCCCTCCGGCATCTCCTCGCTTCCTCTGCCACTGCTTTCCGAGTGGGAGATGAGTTCCTCCGCAAGTATCCCCGAGCCAGGCGAGCGGGCAGCCCGTGAACGCTTGAAGGCCTTTATTGCCGGGCCCATCGCTTCCTATGGGGAGAAGCGTGATCTTATGGGGGTGAACGGTACGTCGCATCTTTCGCAGGATCTCCGCTTCGGCCTGATCTCTCCGCGTCAGATTTATGAGGCATCAAAGAATGTAGAGGAAAGTTTGCCCCCCGAGGGACGGAAGAGCGCGATGAAGTTCCTGGCCGAGATCGTCTGGAGGGAGTTCTACATGCAGCTGCTCTGGCATTATCCGGAACTCCTCAAGCAGGAATTCAACACCACATGGCGAGGCATGGAGTGGCCGGGCCTACCCGGAGTTCCAGACGCTTTCGACCGCTGGTGCGCCGGCATGACGGGATTCCCCATCGTGGATGCCGCCATGCGTCAGCTCGCCGCGACGGGATGGATGCATAATCGCTCCCGGATGATCACGGCGATGTTCCTGACCAAGGACCTGCATCTCGACTGGCGCCTCGGGGAGGCCTTCTTTATGCGGTCGCTCGTGGATGGGGAGATCGCCAGCAACAACGGTGGCTGGCAGTGGAGCGCAGGGACGGGGGCTGATGCAGCCCCTTACTTCCGCATTCAGAATCCTTGGAGCCAGACTAAGCGCTATGACCCAGAGGGTACCTATATCCGAACCTGGATCCCGGAACTAAGGAATGTCTCCAATGGATCCCTGCTGGATCCACCCTCCGATGGGTGCCCTATTGCACCGGGGTATCCCGCCCCGATGCTGGAACATTCAGCCGAGCGAGATCGCACGCTCGATCTCTTTGCCCGTCACAAGGCCCAGCCTGAAGTTCAGGCAAGGCTGAAAGTCGTCTAGTGCGAAGGCTTTTTGGCCTGGAGGAGATTTCTGGAGGTGAGATCCTTGATAATCAGATTTTCGAGGTAGTTCGAAAATGAGCGATTTTCAACCGTGGCAGCTTCAATGGCCAGGGCCTTGATTTCAGGATGGATTCGGAACCCAGTCAGAATTTTTGTCTCTGCTTTTCTCTTGATTACGGTTTTTTTCACTAGCGCTTTTTACAACATTTATCAGGATCCGTAAACAAAAGACTGTCATAAACTTACAAATATGCTCAAGTAATATTCCTGTAAGAAATACAGGCGTTATACAACAATGAATAGTGATCTATAACAATAGATGGAAGTATTACAGACTGCGGATTGAAGGATCGGCCTACTTTTTTCCGTTTGCAGCCGGCAGCAACAGTCCTCGAGCCTCAACATCCTGGCGAATCAGGTTCTCGATATAATTCGAGAGGGATCTGTTTTCCTGACCGGCGGCCTCGACGGCGAGTATCTTTAACCGTGGATCCAAACGGAATCCGGTAAGAATCTTGGTAACGCGCTTTTTATTCACTAGTGCACCCTAAGCGTTAATTATCAGAAACGCAAAGATCAGATTGACAAAAACTTGTAAAAAATGAAAAAAAGAAATACGGGTAGTTAACTAGACGAATCACAATGACCATAAAAACCAGAATCGATCCTGAAGTTCATGAGGCAGCCAAAATTGCCGCGGCCAAGGAAGGCTTGAGCTTGACCGAGTATTTGCGTCGTCTGGTGCAGGAAGATCTGGATGCACGCAACCTTGCCCAGGGAGGCAATTTCGTAAGCAATCAGGGGAACAGCAACGCAACTAGCGACAGCGACCGGATCCGCTGATTTTCTGACTACGTGGCCTCGCACGATCTGGGGCATTCCCTTTCCCTTTTCCATAGGGATGCTGTATTGAATTTCAGATGCATGTCCGACTGACCAAAGACTTCTCTTTCGAAGCCGCCCAGACCCTTCCCAATGTTCCGCCTGAGCATAAGTGCGGAAAAATGCACGGGCACAGCTTCAAGATCGAGATCTCTGTGGAGGGGGAGGTCGATCCGGCGTCTGGATGGCTTTACGACCATTCCCGTATCAGTCGGGCGATGGATCCGCTCCTGGAGTTGCTCGACCATTCCTATCTGAACGACATTCCGGGCCTCGACAACCCGACTATTGAGAATATGTGCCGGTGGCTCTGGGAAAAGCTCGAGCATCAACTACCCGGTCTTTCTGAGATCGTCATCCACGAGACCCCCACGGCGCGCTGTAGCTATAAAGGCAAATAGAGCAAATGATCCTCGATACGCTCGGCAATGCTTCTACCTACGAGAAGCTGCATTCTTCCTTCAGTCGCGCCTTTGCGTGGCTTGCCTCTTACGATCCGGCAACACCGGACGGGCGCTATACGATCGGCGATGACTCCCTGATCGCGATAGTCCAGCGTTATGACACGGCGCCTGCCGAGTCAAAGAAATGGGAGACTCATCGAGTGCACGGCGATATCCAGTACCTGGTCGAGGGTGCCGAGAGGATCGGTTATGCGGAGCGTGACATACTAGCCGTGAAGACCCCCTATAATCCCGAGAAGGATGCCGAGTTTTATCAGGCTCCGACCTGCTCCTCGACACTTCTGGAATTGAATGCCGGCTCCTTCGCCATCTTCCTGCCCCGAGACGGACACCAACCCGGAGTCATGATCGACTCTCCCGCTCTTGTTCAGAAGGTGGTGATCAAATTCCGGTTGTAGCGGGAAAGCCTAGAAGTTTTACAGGGATGAAGGGGATAAAAGGGATGTTAACCACCGAGTCCTTATTCCCGAGGGCGATCTAATACCATCTCCACTCTTATTCCGGCAGAATCAGCTGGGTCTTTCGGCGATGGGCGTTGTTGTCATCCCTCGGGTTATCTTCAGATAGCCCTCGGTCTTCCGCCTAGCCCATCACCAAAATTCCTTCGCAAATTCCACCAGACTAATCGCGTAAATGGTATAAGGGCTGATCTTGAGGTTGACTGATCCAGCCGGCATGTGCTCTGCAACACAAAGCAGATTGCCTCTGGAATCACTTTGCAAGCTCACTTGCAAGAGTGAGACCAAGGAGAACGGCACCGAGGTTCTGCGTGGCAGCAACTTCTTCCACACCTTTCTTTCAATCCCTTCATCCCTGTAAAAACTTCCGTGTATTTCCAACCAAGTTTTCAGGCCAGCGAGAGCTTTGCCGGGCTATCCCCGAGTATGGCGTGATGGGCCTCGCGGGAGGGATTGGGGCGCTTGGTCCTGGAGACCAGTAAATAGATAGAGGGGACGACAAAGAGGGTGAAGAGAGTTCCGATGATCATTCCCGAGACAAGGACGATGCCGATGCTATTGCGCGCACCGGCGCCGGGTCCGCTGGCGAGAATCAGGGGCGTGTGACCGACCACGGTGGCCACCGTGGTCATGAGGACCGGGCGCAAACGAGTTCCGGCGGCGGTCAGAATCGCGTGCCACTTGTCGAGGCCCCCCTCCTGGAGATTGTTCGCGAACTCGACGATCAGAATGCCGTTCTTGGCCACTAGGCCGACAAGGGTAATCAACCCCACTTGACTGTAGATGTTGATGGTGGTGGCGCCCAAGAAGGTGAAGAGAAGGGCTCCGGAGAGGGCCAGTGGCACCGATCCGAAGAGGATAATGAAGGGGTCGCGGAAGCTCTCGAACTGAGCCGCAAGTACCAGGAAGATCAGAACGAACGAGAGCACCATCGTCATGACAAGGCTGTTGCCTTCCTGACGGAGCTGGCGGGACTCGCCTGCGTAGTCGATCACGAAGCCGCGCGGGAGGATCTGATCGGCACGCTTCTCCAGCACCTTGAGTGCCTGGTCGATGGTGATGCCGGGAGGGAGGATGGCGGAAATCTTAGCCGAGTTGAGCTGCTGAAATCGGTTGATCTGACGCGGCACGGTGCTGCGCTTCAGCTCAGCGAAGGTGGAAAGCTGGATGAGCTGGCCGCCGGGTCCGCTGACATAGATCTTGCCCAGAGAGTCAGGGTCCAGGCGGTCTCCGCGCTTGAGTTCCGGGATCACCTTGTAGCTGCGTCCCTGGATGCTGAAGCGGTTCACATAGTTGCCTCCCAGCATTGTGGAGAGATCGGAGCCGACCTGCTGGAGATCGAGACCCAGGGCAGAGACCTTGTTGCGGTCGAAGGCGATTTCGACCTGAGGCTGGTCGTACTTCAGATCACTGTCGGCAAAGATGAAGATGCCGCTTCCGAAGGCTGTCCTGACAAGATCGTTGGCCGCATCCAGAAGCTGGCGGGGTTCCAGTGTGGAGGAGATGACGAACTCGACGGGGAAATTGCTGCCACCCGGAAGCGCCGGCGGTGTCGTGGCGATAATCCGAAGCCCAGGGATGCCGGCAGTTTTCTTGCCCAAGGCAGCCGCGATTTCTTCACAACTACGCTTCCTTTCACTCCAGGGCTTTGTCCTGATGCCACCGAATCCTCCCGTGGGATTCATGATCTGGAAGGTGTGACCGGTCTCGGGCAATTCCAGGAACGTGTCTCGGACAAGTGAAGAGTAGAGAAGTGTCTGCTCGAGCGTGGAGAAGGGGGATGCCTGGAAGATGGTGAAGACGATCCCCTGATCCTCCTTCGGTGAGAGTTCCTTGGGGGAGAGGAGGTAGAGGAGTGGCAGGATGAGGACCCAGAAGCCGGCGACGGTCAGCACCGCCCCGCGGTGGCGGAGCATCGAGGCGAGCAGGGTGACATAGCCGTGCTGGAGCGAGGTGAAGCGTCGGTTCACCCATCCGGCATAGCCACGCGTGTCATCCCCTCGCCGCAGAAGTCGCGAGGCCATCATCGGGGAGAGGGTAAGGGCTACGATGCCGGAGATGATGACCGCCCCCGCCAGCGTGAAGGCGAACTCACGGAACAGCGCTCCGGTCAGGCCGCCCTGGATGCCAATCGGCGTGTAGACCGCCGCCAGGGTGATCGTCATGGCGATGATCGGACCGAAGAGTTCCCGTCCGCTCTGGAGAGCCGCATTGAGAGGAGAGAGGCCCTCGTGCAAGTGACGTTCGACATTCTCGACCACAACAATGGCATCATCGACGACAAGTCCCACCGCCAGCACGACCGCCAGAAGAGTCAGTAGATTGATAGTGAATCCGAAGATGGCCATGATGAACGCTGCTCCGATCAGCGAGATCGGGATTGCCACGAGCGGGATGAGCACGGATCGGATTGAGCCCAAAAATAGGAAGATGACCACGACGACAATCAGGAGTGTCTCGGAGAGTGTCTTGAAGACTTCGTGGATCGCTTCGCGGATGAAGTCGGTCGAGTCGTAAGGGACATCGAGGGTCATTCCCGGAGGAAGCAGCTTGCGGAGTTCAGGAAGCTGATCCCGCACGCTCTTGCAGACATCAAGGGTGTTCGCAGTTGGTAGGCACCAGATGCCGATGAACTTGGCGTTTTGCCCGTCGAAGCGGACGTCCGAATCATAATCCTCAGCCCCCATCTCGACATCGGCGATATCCTGAAGGCGCACGAGAACGCCGTTCTTTGCCTTGACGACAAGCTGACGGAATTCCTCCGGTGAAGTCAGGTTGGTGTTCGCGATCAGGTTGATGGACGTCATGGTCCCCTTGGTTTTTCCGATGGCGGCGAGATAGTTGTTCGCTTGGAGCGCCTTGCGGACATCGGTGGCGGAGATGCCGAGGGCGGCAAGACGGTCAGCCTTGAGCCAGATGCGCATCGCGATGACTCGGGCACCCAGGATGTCAGCGCGCTGTACCCCTGTGATGGCAGTGAGCTTGGGCTGGATGACGCGCGTCAGGAAATCGGTCACCTGATTCGGCTGAAGATCGTTCGCCGCAAACCCGATATACATGGCTGCACGGAGCTCGTCCGCATTCTGCAACTCGATAATCGGCGTCTCCGACTCCGGCGGGAGATCATTGCGTACCTGAGCCAGCTTCGCCTGGATCTGTGTCAGGGCGGCATTCGGATCGTAATTCAGCTTCAGGTGAACCGTGATGGCGCTCACCCCCTGTGAGCTGGTGCTCTCGATATAGTCGATCCCCTCGGCTGCTGCGATGACCCGCTCCAGCGGGGTGGTGATGTAGCCGCGCACCAGATCCGCGTTGGCCCCGACATAGTTGGTCGTGACCTTGATGACGGCAATGTCGCTGCGGGGGTACTGCCGGACATTCAAGACATGGATCGACTGAAAGCCGGCCAGCAGAATGACAAGGTTGACCACAAGCGCCAGGACGGGGCGCTTGATGAAGAGATCAGTGATTTTCATCGGGAACGGCTCGGGGCTTCCGGGCTTAGCTGTCCGAGGGTTTGGGGGCCGGGCTGTTCCCCGGTTGGACGCTATTCTCGATCTTAACAGCGCCTGCTTGGTGCAGCTTGAAGATCCCCGAGGTGGCTATCTCGTCGTTCTCCTTGAGCCCCTTGAGCACCTCAACCTGATCGCCAAGCGTCTTTCCCAGCGTGACCGCTTGCTCCTTCACACCAAGGTACTCCTTGCCTTCAGGATCCTTCATGGTTCCGATCACATAGACGGAATCACCATAGGGAGCGTATTGAATACAGGTCGCCGGAATCATGATGGCGCTTTCCTTGTTCGGAAGAAGCACCTGGATTCCCGAGAACATGCCTGAGCGAAGTAGATGTTCAGGATTCGGAACGGTTGCCTGAATCTGGATGTTGCGCGTGGAGGTATCGACCATGGAATTGATCGCGCTGACAACACCCTTGTAGACTTTATCCGGAAGTCCGTCGGCTTGCAGGCGGATCTGCTGTCCGACATGCAACTTCGAGAGGTGTTGCTGGGGGAGGGCGAAGTTCACATAGATGGGGTCAAGGGACTCGAGCTGCACGATGGGATCGCCGCTCTTAAGGTACTGCCCGGCATTGATCTGACGGATTCCAATAAAGCCCTCGAAAGGGGCCCGGATGGTCTTCCTGTCAATCGTGGCCTGTGTCTCGTCAACTGAGGCCCGGGCTGCGTCGTACTGGCTCTTGCTCTCCTCGAGGGCGTACTCCGCGATGACCTGTCCCTGCCTCAGTCCGGTATTGCGTTCGAGGTTGTGCTTGGCGAGGTCCAGTTTGGCTTTCGCCGTGCGAAGCTGGGCCTCTTCTTGACGGGTATCGAGCTGGACCAGCAACTGACCGTTGGTCGCATGGGAACCCGATTCGAAATTGATGGACGTCACGATCCCGGGCAGATCGGCGCTGAGCATCACACCTTGAAGGGAAGCGAGAGAGCCAACTGTTTCGAGAACAGGGGAGACCGTTTCCTGTTTCACCTTCAGCGAGGTGATGGCGTCGGGCGGCATCTTGAAGGCTTTTCCCATCGCGATGGCTTTTGAGATCTGCATGGTCTTCCATCCCGCGATGCCGGCTATCAAAAGGATCATTCCCAGAATTGCCAAAAACACGATGAGCTTAGGCCGCTTTGGCGGGGTCGGCTCCTCATGCAGGGCAAGGGTGCCGGGCAAAGGTGCCGGGATTGGCAGATCGGTGGGATGGGGGAAAGAGGGAGAATCGTCGCTCATGGAATAAAAAAGAGGCAGTAAGAACATAAATACTTAATGCCATTAACAAAAAAAGACCATTCTTCTTTTCCTAGCAAGTCACTTCCTGATGCGTAGGTCGTACAGATATCTACTGATGACTGGTTTTCTTCTTGTCCTGGCTCTCGCCCTCAAGACTTCTCCGTGGGACTTTTCCGCAGGAGAAGGAGGGACTGCTGGAGGGACTGCTCACTGCCAAGGGAATATACCTCCACTGCCACCTCATGAAAATCTCTCTCTTATGCAGACAAGGTCGCTTTGGGTGTTTAGGTCATGCCTTTGATATGACTGGAATCGGAAATTCATTGACATAAATATGGTAAAATGCGAAAACATAAATATGCGAACCACGCTAGACCTTCCCGATGAGCTAGTTACAGAAATCAAGATTCTTGCTGCACAGGAGAGATCCAGCCTCAAGGATCTCATCGGAGAACTGTTAAGGAATGGACTCAAGGCAAGAGCAGTGCCAACAAGGCAGAATCCCTTGCCGCCGATCTATCGATCCAGAGGATCGATAGGGCGCGGCTGGATTTCCGAAATCAGAAGGGAGGCGCGCTGATGATCATCGCTGACGCTTCACTGGTGAGCTTCCTTTTTCTGGAGGGAGAGGTGTCGGGAACTGTGAGGGAGCTCTATCGAAGGGATACTGACTGGGTAACCCCTCCGATTCTCAATCACGAAATGCTGAACATCTTGGCTGCGGTTGGGAGAGCGGATGACACGGCCTTGGCAATGGAAGAACTCTGGAAGGAGATCAGGATGCGTCTAGGAAGCCGTCAGCAAATTCCTGATCCGATGCGTGCACTTAGGATGGCCATTGATTTAGGGGTTTCCGGATCAGAGGCCCAATACCTAGCACTCTCTCAGCAACTAAGCGTTCCCATGGTGAGCTGCGATCAGCGGCTGCTTGAGCATCTGCCGAAACTTGTCGTCTCCCCGGAAGTGTATCTCCTGAGGCTGGAATAAGTGTTTCTGAGTGCTGTCGAGCCCGGCTGATCAGCCCCTCGACCCAGTCGGCCCTGTCGGCTTCAGAGCGCTTGTGGCTTTCTACTTGCCTCTGCTTTTGATCGCTTTTCTAGCCTTCGGTGCAGCTGCTTTTTTCTTACGAGTTGCACGCGATGCCTTGTGTATGGCGGGATCTTGAAGCACTGCCCTGTCCGCAGGTCCTGACCACATCCGGAATCCTCCTTCAAAGGCATTCGCATTATCACCGGCGATGCAGGCAGGAGGGAGCTCCTTCAGGAGCCTGGCGTTGCCACCACCCAGTACCACATAGTCGGGAAGGATGGCCGCCGTAAGCAGTTCGACGGTCTGGAAGACATGTTTCTTCCACTTTCCCTTTCCGTTTTCCTCTAGTCCGTGGTTGCCGACATAATCCTCAAAAGTTTTCTTCTTGAAGGGAAGATGACCCAGTTCCATGGGCAGGATGGCACTGTCATTCACCACGGCGCTACCTAGTCCTGTTCCCAAACCGAGGAAAAGCATCGTTCCCCCCTTATAGCTGCCGAGGGCCTGCATGGCGGCATCATTGATCATCTTGACTGGGCATCCAAAGGCCTTCTCGTAGTTAAAATCGACCCAGCCTCCGCCGAGATTGAAGGGCTCGGCAACCGGTTGGTTATTATGGACTGGGGCAGGGAAGCCAATCGACACCACAGCGAAGTTCCATCCCTCGGCTAGCATCTTGACGTCCTTGACCATTTGAAGGGGGGTGAAGCCAGATCCCGATGGCATCTTGCGGGGCTCTTTCTCACCGCTCAGAAGAATTTTTACGTGGGTGCCGCCGATATCGATGGTGAGAACATTCATGGGAGTGGATAAATATTTTTTTTATGAAGTCGAGTCCGTGAGGATTGGATCCGAGAATTGGATCCAAAATGTGGATTCTTAAGTTGTAGGTGTCTCTTTTCCCCGCGGTTCGGTCAAGGGATCAGTTGTTAAAGAACTCCAGGATCTGCCCGATGGCGCGGTCCCGGATTGGGTCGCGTTCTGTCAGGATCTCGTGTTTGGAATCTGGAAAAGTCACCAGACGGGCCCGTGGGATTTGTGTGCTGGCCACCACCTGATCAGGATTCATCACGAACTGATCCCTGCCGGCCTGCAGGATGAGGATTCTGCTGTCGATTGTGGAAAGATGTTTTCTGATGGTCGGTGTGCGGTTCATTGTCTGATCGACCCAGTCGTTGGAAGGACCTCCCAGAACGGCCTCGGGATGATTCTGCCAGACATGTTGGATAGCCTCCCAACGTTCCTTGCTGGAGGTGATCTTGTTCCCTTCAAAAGGTTCCTTGGGATCGTGATCATGCATGCCGATCGAGTAGCGGTCTCCCAGGCCCATGATGCAGGAAAGTTTCACAACCAGATGAGCCAATGATTCGGGATAGGGAGCTGTGTTGATCCTGAGCATCGGGGCGCTCAGGACCACGGCCTGAAACGGCGATGAATAGCGTTCCAGATAATCAAGGGCGACGCCTCCACCCATGGAGTGGGCAAGCAGGTAGAGTTTCTCATGGTTTCCCGGCATGATCACCTGCTGGATAAGGGCATTGAGGTCCGCCGCGTAGAGGTCGAAGTTATCGATCTGAGCGATCTGGGAGTTGGCACGGACTAAGTGGGGGGAGAGTCCCTGCCCCCGATGGTCATAGGAAATCACGCTGTAACCGTGATGGTAGAGGTCGTAAAAGAGCTCTCCATACTTCAGCCAGGACTCAGTGCTCCCGTTCAGAACCACGATCATCCCTTTCGCAACAGGATGAAGAAAGCGGATGCCCTGGAGGTTTGTGACTCCGTCCGCACTCCGGAAGCTGAATCTCTCTCCCGAACTCAGGAAGGGAAGAACTGTCCCTGCGTAGTTTGGCCCATAACCCTGCTCCTGGATTGCTGATGCATGGTCTACCACAGCAACGCAAACGGCGAAAATCAAAAGAAACCTCCATCTCATACTTGGATCCTAAGCGTAAGTCAGGGGCCTCGTCGTTGACAATTTCACCCCCCATCCTAGGCTCTTTTTGATTAGCCGATGGATTCCTTAATCACCGAACCGCGCGTCGAGGCGGAGTTCCTTTCCTCCGCTCCCGGATATTGGCCCGATGTGCCGCCGGACCAGTGGAACGACTGGAAATGGCAACTCAAGAACAGGGTCACAACGCTGGAGGGATTGGAGAAGTATCTCCAACTGACTCCCGAGGAACGGGCTGGGGTCATCCTCTCAGGCAACAAACTCGCCCTTGCGATCACACCCCATTATTTCAATCTGATCGAACCGGCGAATCCTGGTTGCCCCATCCGCCGACAGGTCATTCCCCATGTTGGGGAGGGAACAGTCTCGCCTGCGGAGATGGCTGATCCCTGCGGCGAGGACAGTCATATGCCTGTTCCCGGATTGGTCCATCGTTATCCCGACCGTGTACTCTTTCTCATCACCGACCGGTGCGCCGCCTACTGCCGCTACTGCACGCGATCGCGCGTTGTCAGCGGGGCAGGCGAGCAGGAACTGCACACCGACTTCGATGAGGCGATCGCCTACCTGCAGGCACACACGGAGATTCGCGACGTTCTGCTCTCGGGAGGGGATCCCTTGCTTTTTTCGGACGACAAGCTGGATGCCCTCCTGACAAGACTCCGGGCGATCCCACACATCGAGTTCCTTCGCCTTGGAACCCGCGTGCCTATCTTTCTGCCGCAGCGCATTACGCCTGAGTTATGCAGGATGCTGCAGAAACATCACCCCCTCTGGATGAGCATCCATACGAATCATCCCCGCGAACTCACCACTGAGGTGAGGGATGCCCTGGCGATGCTTGCCAACCACGGCGTGCCACTGGGCAACCAGAGTGTCTTGCTGGCCGGAGTGAATGATTCGCTCCCAGTGATGAAATCGTTGATTCATAAACTACTTCGCTGCCGAGTCCGCCCCTACTACCTCTACCAGTGCGATCTGATCCAAGGGTCCTCTCACCTTCGGGCACCTGTCCGCAAGGGAATCGAGATTATCGAGGGATTACGGGGGCATACCACCGGATATGCGGTTCCGCAGTTCGTCATCGATGCCCCGGGTGGCGGTGGGAAGGTGCCGATCAATCCGGGCTATGTCTTCTTCCATGACAGGGAGAAGGTCGTCTTTCGGAACTTCGAGGGGAAGGTTTTCGAATATCCCGAGGTTCAGGAGCAATGCGAGGGGGAAGAAATCATTCGGGCCTCTCGCAACGAGGAAGCCTACGTTTCCTAATTTTTTATGGGAGGAATCATCGTACGCCCTCGGGCACGCATCCTGCACGGTCATGACTGGGTCTATGGCACCGAGGTGCTCAAAACCTTCGGAAGCCCCGAGGATGGCGATGTCATCTCGGTCAAGGATGGCCGTGACCGCATGCTCGGAAGTGCCGTCTACAACTCCAAGTCACAGATCGTCGCCCGTCGCTTCTCGCGCCGGAGGCAGGACCTGGATGCGGATTTCTTTCAGCGTCGCATCCAGCGGGCACAGGAATACCGGGACAACCTAGGCATCGATCCGCTCGTGCGGCGCGTTCTCTGGAGCGAGAGTGATGGGCTTCCCGGAGTGATCGTCGACCGTTTCGGCCCGGTGGCGACCTTGCAGACCCTCACGATGGCCATGGATCTGCGGCGTGATCTGATTGCTTCTGCTCTCAAGGAAGAGCTCGGCGTTGAGAGCGTTGTCGAGCGCAATGACTCCTCATCCCGTAAGCTGGAAGGGCTCGAGGTCAGGACAGGAACGCTGCTAGGACCAGAGCCGAGTCCCTTCGAGATCATGGTCGCGGGAATGAAATTCCAACTTGACCCGATCCACGGGCAGAAGACCGGTTTCTATCTCGACCAGAGCACCAGCTACCGTCAAGTGGCTGCATGGGCGAAGGGCCGCCGGGTGCTCGACTGTTTCTCCAATCAGGGCGCTTTTGCCATTGCCTCCGCTCAGGCTGGAGCCACGGAAGTCACCGCTGTGGAATCCGGAAAAGAAAACCTGCCCCGGATCGAGGCGAATGCCCTTCTCAACAACGTCACCATCAAAGTTGTCGGTGCGGATGTCTTTGAGTTTCTCTCCTCGGCGGCAAGACGCGAGGAGGAGTACGATCTGATCATCCTCGACCCCCCTCCCTTCACTCGCACGCGCAAGGGAATCGCCGATGCTTTGCGCGGTTACCGCGAGCTTCATCTGAAGGCCGCACAGTTGCTTTCCAGAGACGGACTGCTCGCCACCTTCTCCTGCTCACATCATGTCTCTGCTGAAGAATTCGGCAGTAGCGTGGCCGAGGCTTTCGGCGATGCACGCAGGACGGCACGTCAGTTGCAGACCTTCGGACAGAGTCCCGACCATCCGATCCTTGTCGGCTTCTCCGAGAGCGAATACCTCAAGGGTTTCCTCTACGGGATGACGGCCTCGTTTTAGGGGGGAGAAAAACTCACAGGGATGCAAGGGATGAAGGAGATGGATGGAAGAAGTGATGGCCAATTTCCCTAAAATCTTACGCCCTAAGATTACTGTGGTTTTGTTTTTCGGGATCCCATTTATCCCCTTCACCTCTGTGAGTTTCTTCAGTTTCCTGTCTTCCTGAGTTCCAAATTCAAAAACTCTCTGCGCCTCCGCGCGAGATATTTCAGTCTTGGTTCGGCGCGATCGCTGCCATGACGGCGGCGGGATCGGAGAAGTCGTCGAAGAGGAAGTCGGGTTGGTGTGAAGCAAGTTCCTCCCGTGCGTATTTGCCCGTGGCAACGGCGACGGTGACCGCGCCGAAAGCCTTCCCGCACTCGATGTCGCGGGGGGTGTCTCCGATCACGTAGATCCGATCAGGGGTAAATTCCTCCCCGTGCTCCTGGAAAGCTCGCGCCTGCGCGACGGGCCCCAGTTCGTTCCGGAGATGATGGTCGTCGGCATAGGCGCCGAAGCCAAAGTAGTGCCAGACGCCATAGTGGGAGAGCTTCACCTCGGCTCCCGCGGCGAGATTCCCTGTGAGGAGTGCAAGGAGGCAGTCGGGGCGTTCCATCATCCGGTCAAGCAGGGGGATGATTCCCGGCAGGAGGCGGCCCTGATGGCGGTGCATCCGGTCGGCAAGCCTCGAGAGATAGGCGTCGAGCAGGGCCATGACGTTTTCCTGAGTCGGCTCCATGCCGGCCGCCAAGAGGACGCTGCGGGCGATCCCCGTGTCGGTATTGCCTGCGAAATTAACCCCTTCCAGAGGTGAGAGTCCCCCGCAGATTTCCTCGACGGCCTCGTGAAAAGCACTCTCCCCGGCACCCCCCGAGGTGATCAGGGTGCCGTCGATGTCGAAGAGGTAGAGACGCTTGCTGGCGGGTATAGCCGGTGAATGATCGGAATCAACCGGCATGATTCTCTTCCTTGCCTTCGGCTGTAACTGTCTCGGCTGTCTCGTCAGTCTCTTCCTCATCTTCGTCGGAATCAACGTCCTCGACATATTCCTCCTCGATCTTGGCGTATTTTCGCTTCCGTTTGGCGGCGGGGAGAGGGCTCATAGTCATGCCGACGGCACGACCCACGATTTTCGGGGGCATGTCCACCAGGGCCATGGTCTCGAGGTCCTGCTTGATCTTGTACATCATCGCCAAGCCGAGATCCTTGTGAGCGTTCTCACGGCCACGGAATTGGAGAACAATCTTAAGTTTGTTCCCCTTCTCAATGAACTCCTCGGCATGACGAAGCTTGGTCTCGTAATCATGGGCGCCGATCTTCACGCGGAACTTGATCTCCTTGATCTTGGTTGCGCTGTGCTTGCTCTCCTTCTCCTTCTTGGTGAGCTCATACTTGAACTTTCCGAAATCGGCGATCCGACAGACGGGAGGATTGGCGGTCGGCGCCACCTCGATCAGGTCGAGGCCGTAGGACTTGGCGCGGCGTATGGCCTCGTCGGTGTTCAGGATACCGAGTTGCTGGCCTGTGGAGCCGATGATGACGCGCACTTCGCGGGAGCGAATGCGGTCGTTAATACGAATGAATGCTGGATTAATGGGACTTTAATGCGCCTCCGTCTTGCGGAGGCACGGGGTTGTGACGGCATGTGGATGCCGGCTGGTGGCTGACTGCTGGAACAAGGAAACCAAAGGAATCAAAAGGATCAGGCAACGGAATGATCAACCCGCTCATACGGTGAGCGTGCGGTCGCGGATTTCGGATTCGATTCGTTGGATGAATGCATCTGCTGCGATGGCCCCTTCGTCGCCGTGTTGACGGCTGCGAATGGAGAGCTGGCCGGCGGCCTCTTCCTTGGGTCCGACAACGATCATGTAGGGAACCTTATCAAGCTGGGCAAGGCGAATCTTGGAGGCGAGCTTTTCGGGTGAGAGATCGGCGGTTGCGCGGATGCCTTTAGCTTTCATTTCGGTGACCATCTTTTGTGCGTACTCGGCAACTTTTTCGGAGACTGGCAGGATGCGGGCCTGCTCGGGAGCAAGCCAGACTGGGAAGTCTCCGGCGAAGTGCTCGATCAGGACGCCAGTGAACCGTTCGAGTGATCCGAAGGGAGCCCGGTGGATCATTACGGGGACATGGGGCTTGCCGTCCGCACCCGTGTAGGAGAGGTCGAAGCGGACGGGAAGGACGTAATCGACCTGGACGGTTCCGAGCTGCCACTCACGTCCGAGGACATCCTTGACCACAAAGTCGATCTTGGGCCCGTAGAAAGCCGCTTCGCCAGGTTCCTCCGAGAAGGGGACTCCGAGGGTAGCGGCCGCATCGCGACAGGCCTGTTCGGCAAGATCCCACTGGGCTGGATTGCCGGTGAACTTGCTACTATCGGGATCGCGGAGTCCGACGCGTACCCGGTAGTCAGACATGCCGAGCGTGGTGAGCACTTTCTTCACGAGTTCGAGACATCCCTGCACCTCCGCGGCTACCTGCTCCTCGGTGCAGAAGAGATGCGCGTCATCCTGAGTGAAGCCGCGCACGCGGGTCATGCCGTTCAGCTCTCCCGACTGCTCCCAGCGGTAGACAGTTCCGAACTCCGCCAGACGCACCGGCAGATCACGGTAGCTGTGAGGCTGGGAGGCGAAGATTTTGATGTGATGGGGGCAGTTCATCGGCTTCAGCATGAAGCCATCCAGCAGACGTGTGGGATCCATCACGCGTTCGGATGAGACGATTTCCTTGCCTGCCCGCTCGTTCAGCGAGTTGGCAAAGGATTCGGAGACCGCTTCCAGACGTGCAGTCATCTCCGCGCATCCGCATCCCTCCGAGGCGATCCGTTCGAGTTGATCCGGTTCGGGAATCGCAGGGAACTGGGACTCCTTGTAGTAAGGGAAATGGCCCGAGGTCTTGTAGAGACCGATCTTGCCAATGTGCGGCGTGAAGACCTGGGAGTAGCCTTGCTTGGCAAGCTCACCGCTGATGAAATTCTGAAGCTCCTGGCGGATGATCGCTCCCTTCGGGGTCCAGAGAATCAGACCCTGGCCGACTGCATCGTCGATGTGAAAGAGGCCCTGCTCTTTGCCGATCTTGCGGTGATCACGCTTCTTCGCCTCTTCCAGCATGGCAAACCAGTTCTCCATCTCCTCCGTGGACGAGAAGGCTGTTCCATAGATGCGCTGGAGCTGGGGGTTCTTCTCATCGCCCTGGTAGAAGGCGCTTGCCACGTGGGTGAGGCGGAAGGCCGCAACCTTAGAGGTATCTGCGACATGGGGCCCAGCGCAGAGGTCGGTGAAAGCGCCGTTGCGGTAGAGTGTGATCTCTTCTCCCTCGGGAATGCGGGTGATGATATCGAGCTTGAACTTGCTCGCGTCCGTGCGCGGTGTCAGACCGGCCAGCTCGCCCCGCTCACCCATGACAAGGGCCTCGTCCCGGCTGATGACCTCCCGCTGAAAAGGCTGTGCCTCTGCGATGATGGCGGCCATTTCTTTTTCGATTCGCTCGAAATCCTCAGGACTGATCCGGTGGGACAGCTCGACGTCGTAGTAGAAACCATTCTCGACCGGAGGCCCTGCGGCAAACTGGGCCTCAGGCCAGATCCGAAGGATCGCATTGGCCAGAATATGGGCGCAGGAGTGGCGGGTCGTTTCGAGTTCGGTCATGAAAATGGGAGATGGGAGCTAGGAGATCGGAGATGGGGTAGAACCGATCGGAATCAGCGACTCGGGGAGAAGTGAGGGGATGCCTTTCTCGACGGGATAAGCTGCAGTGCCATCTTCACGGACAAGAAAGCCGTCCGCATCATGGGAGGCGAGTGAGCGGAATTCCTCAGGTGTTGCCAGATGCAGCTGCTGTCCCGTAATGGGGCAACGAAGCAGTGAGGCGAGCTCAGTCAGCACGTCTGCCATCGGTCAGTATTTTGCGACGGAGGGGTCGATTCTGTCAGCCCAAGCCAGAATGCCTCCCTGCACATTGAAGAGCTTTGAGAAGCCGGCTCCTTGGAGTTCGCGCAGAGCGTTTGCGGAGCGGACGCCAGACTTACACTGGAGATAGATCGTGTCGGCACTGTCGAGTTCGCTCATGCGCGAGTGAAGGTCTCCAAGAGGGATGAGTTTGGCTCCGGGGATACGGGCGATATCCCACTCGAACTGCTCGCGCACGTCGATCAAGGCCACCTTTTCTCCACTCTGGAGCTTTGCCTGAAGCTCCTCGACCGTGATCTCGGGAACGGGAACCTCGGCTTCTTCGGCAGCCGCGGCCTGCGGGATGCCGCAGAAGGTGTCGTAGTCGATGAGCTCTGTGACGGTCGGATGCTCACCGCAGACCGGGCACTTGGGATCCTTGCGGATCTTGAATTCACGGAACTTCATCTTCAGTGCATCGAAGTGGACAAGGCGTCCGATCAGAGGATCGCCGATGCCGACGATCAGCTTGATCGCTTCGATCGCCTGCATCACGCCGATAATACCGGGCAGCACGCCCAGAACACCTCCCTCGGCACAACTCGGGACCATGCCTGGCGGAGGGGGCTCCGGATAAAGGCAGCGGTAGCATGGACCTCCGAGATGGGGGGCGAAGACAGTGCACTGACCATCGAACCGGAAGATGGATCCGTAGATGTTCGGCTTCTTCTGGAAGACGCAGATGTCGTTGGAGAGGTAACGCGTCGGGAAATTATCCGTCCCATCGATCACGATGTCGTAGGGTGCGACGATCTGCGCGGCGTTCTCGGAGGTGAAGAAGCAGTCGTGCAGGTCAACCTGCACGTTGGGGTTGATCTCCTTGATGGTGTCCCTAGCACTGTTGATCTTCTTGCGACCCACATCGCGGGTGCCATGCAGGATCTGGCGCTGGAGGTTGGAAAAATCAACCGTATCGAAATCGACCAGGCCGATCCGTCCGATGCCGGCAGCGGCGAGATAAAGGGCGATCGGGGAACCGAGCCCACCGGTTCCGATGCAGAGAACGCTGGCCGCCTTGATCCGCTTCTGCCCCTCGAGGGTAACCTCGGGCATGATGAGGTGGCGCGAATAGCGCGCGATCTCGTCGTTGCTCAGTTCGACAGCCGCCGTGCGGGCCGGGTCCAGAATGCTATTGCTCATAAAAAGGGTGTTATTGGTAACCTTTCGCTCCCGATGGTTCAAGGGAAAGAGGCTTCCCCGTGACTTTAAGACACGCTTTCCGCTATCATTGAGGATCAGGAATGAGACCGGTTCTTTTATCGCTTCCTTGGCTTGCCTCGATGCTACTTGCTCTCGGGATCATCGGAATGGAGATGATCGGCGGGGGGGGGAGGCCGATGTTCCCCTTGCTGGCCTGCTATATTCCGATCCTCCTGGCTGGATTTCTTTCACTGCCCGGAACATTGGGGAATCGTTCGCGACTTCCAGAGCAGGCCTTTCTTTTCATGATGATTGCAGCCCTTTATCTGATCCCAAGGACCATGGTGGGAGGTGATCCGGGGCTCAGGAGTTATGAGTTGTTGCGGATGGGTGGGCTGTTTCTGACGTATATGATCCTCTCGGTTTCCCTTGTCGACAAGGGACCGCGCCTCCTTTTGATCTTTCTGATAGGCGTATCAGCGGTTTTTCAAACTGCCGCAGAGATATACCAGATTTATTGCGATCCGTCATGGCAACCGCTTTCCATGTATTTTCCGGAGTTAAAAGCCTGCTACCCGCAAACGGTGGGCACATATGCCAACAAGAACCATCTTGCCTGGTTGTTGTGTGCAGCGGCCCTTTTCTCGCTATCAGTGGCTTGCTGGGGGCGCTTAAAATGGACTACCCGAAGCGCCTTGCTCTACTTCTGGCTCTTTTTCTCCATGGGGGTTTTTCTAAGCCTAAGCAGGGGAGGTTCCGTCTCCCTCGTCATCGGATTGGTGCTCTTCGGTCTTTGTTCCCTCATGCTGCTTTTTTTATCGGGAAACCGATCCGCATTGATCTCCGGGGTTATTGCGGCAGGCGCCATCGGGACTCTCGGGGTCGCGTTAACTTGCTTTCTTCTTGCGGATGCAAGTGTGGCATCTCGTCTTCAGGGTGTTTGGATGGATACCTTCAGGGAGGATCTGTGGCGGGCGGCGGCGCATGATTTCGGGAGGGCTCCGTTTTTTGGGATGGGCGCAGGCAGTTTCCAGTGGTCCGCCCGACTGATGATGCCCTCGGAGTCCCTGCTTGCTCACAATGATTTTGCACAATTGCTTTCCGAGTATGGGCTGATTGGCTTCCTGCTTGTTACCGCCACTCTGTCTGCTCATTTTTTTTATGGTTTGAAATGCGTTACAGGCTTCTCGCGCCTATCATTGGACAGTGGTGAGAATGGTATTCGTTTCAGTGATTCTCGAGCAATTCTGGTGGGGTGTCTCGCCGTGGTCTTGGCCGAGATAATCCATTCTTTTTTTGATTTCAACATGCATCTCGGTGCCAATGTTCTCCTTGCCGGGGCCTGTCTCGGGATGCTTGCGAACCCATGTCTCCAAAGGAGAGAAAATAAGCAGGGAAGGGCGTGGTTTGGCCCCGTTATAGGATTGATCCAGATTGCTCTCTGCCTGTTACTGACGCTGCTTTGCTTGAGAAATTGGAAAACCGAGAGGGAGGTTTTTCATGCGGATATGATGAGCCTGGGCATCGCGTCTCCAGAGGGTGCCGAAAATACGGCGCAACTCGTTGCGGCGGCAGTTCGAGCCTGTGACGCTTCGCCGATGAGCGCTAGGAATGCCAGGGTGCTTGAGGACCTTCTTGTCCGCAGCGGTCCAATTGCAGGAATGACTGTGCCGGAAGCCTTGGATCTTCGCTTGCGAGTGTTGGAGAAGGTGGAGGCGGGAGATCCCGGCGCCTGGTATCCGTCGATGAGGTTGGCTCAACTTTGGGCTGCTCTTGGAGATGAAAACCGAGCCAACAAGTCCTTTCTTCTGGCCATGCAGAGACTTCCGCTTTTTGCACTGCCCTATGAGGAATTTGCTATTTTCCTTGGGAAGGAGGGGGCTGATGAGGAATCAGCTCATTATTTTCGACTCTCCAAGCGGTTTCAGGATGCCCATGATCGTGGAGAGAGGCTTTCTCAATAAGGAATGGAGAAATCAGCTAACGTAAGTTTTTCGGCGTTAAGAAAAGCGGGGGAGATTTGAAGCTCTTTTGAGATTTATGAGACGCTTTTGACACAAACCAATTCTTGTCATTTCGGCTGATTCAGTGTGGTTTTATCAACCGATTTTTATTAATCTTTTCTCATCCCAGCTACGTGTTTTTAAGATCGTACAGTTTTGCATGGAAGACATGGCTTTTGGCGCTCGTCCTGAGCGTCCAAGCTGCGTTCCTCCATGCTCAGGAGAATCAAAGCGGAGGAGGGTCTTCCCAGGGAGGAAGTGAGGCAAGTGGAGATTCCGGAAGTGCCGCTTCATCGCAACAGCCGGCGACTCAGTCATCGTCAGTAAACAACGCTCTTCAGGTTTCCCCTCCTTCGGCCACACTTCCGACGCCACCTCTTCCCTTGCCCCCTCCGCTCCAAGAGGCGACGCCCTCCCCCTCTCCCTCGGAGGGGCAGTCACAGCCAACGCCGCCTACTGTTGCTCCGCCTGAATTTAATCCCCCAACGGCTGAAAGTCTTAATCTCCCCAGCGCACAACCCGCTGGAAATCCACAGTTCGCCCCCGCTTCGGTGGGGATGCCCAGCATGAAATTGGATGATTCGAATCCAGGTGAGGGCGCTATAGGCCCCGGACCAGGCCCTCTAGGCGGCATGTTTGACTGGGCCAAGAAGCTCCGTTTCAACGCCGCTGTGCGCAGCGGCTATGACAACAATGTCAACAGCGCGAATACCAATGCTTTGGGAAGTTGGTTCGGCAACCTGAACGGCGGGGTCAATTACCGATTCGGAGCTCCGCGACTCAATGTGAATGCCAACCTCACGGGAGGGCTCACTTGGTATCAGAACCCGCCCCCAAACCAGCAGGTTCAGGGAACTGTCGGCTTGGGGGTCTCGACCGAGTACCGCTACACCCCCCGGCTGATCCTGACGTTCAATACTTCTAGCTCCTATCAACAACAGCCTAATCCGTCGCTTATCGGCAGTTCGCAGAACCAGAATGGATCCTACATCTACACTGCCAATAGTTTCTCAGGTGCCTATCAATGGTCGGATCTCTTCACCACCATCACGCGCCTCAGCTTCACCTCCAATTTCTATTTGGATAATGTTCTCAATACCAGTGGTCAGGGATTCAATCAACCCGCCTTCTCTCAGTCTTTCCGCTGGCTTGTCAAGCCGACGACTACTGCGGTCCTGGACTACAACACAGACTACTATGGATATGCCCAGCAGGGTAACACCAGCTGGGGGCAGAGCTTATCCGCAGGATTCGACCACACCTTCAATCCTAAATGGTTCTGGAACTTTCGCGCCGGTGCCGAATTTCGAACTTATGACAATAGCGCAAGCGGCTCTGGCACCTATATCGGCCCCTATGTCGACAGCAACCTGTCTTGGGCTCTAGGACAGACCTCCTCGATTAACTGGACCGCCCATGTGGGAACTCAACCCTCCGGCCAGAATAATGTCAGTTATAGCGCCGCTGCCAGGACCGGTCTGAATTACTCACAGGGCATTACGGCCAAGTTGAGAGCCAATGCCGGCATCTTCTATCTGATTCAGAATTACAAGAATTCATCTTATGGGCCCGTCCAAGCCAACGGACAGCCGGGTCTTATCAACTACAACCAGGAGAGCATCCAAGGCAATGCCGCCCTCACGTATGAGCTAAACCGAATCTTCCAAATCGCAGCCGGGTACCAATATATGACCTCCATCACCTCGGGAGGTTCAGCAACCTCGTCCCAAGAGTACACACGTGGCATCAGTTACCTCCAACTCAATGGAGCTTTTTGAGCGTCATCCCTTGGACAATTGTGAAGGGTTGGCTTACTTTTTATGAAAATGGTTCCGATTTCTTGAACATGCGGATCCAAGTCATTCAACAGATCTAATTTTTCATGCAGTATCAACATAACGAGGGGAGCGGCGATACCGGGGAAATCAATCTCCACATGCTGGACTACTGGAGGGTCATCCGCGTCCGCCTGCCGCTCATCATCCTTGTCTTCCTGCTGGTCGTTATCACGGCTGGTGTGGCCACCTATCTGACCCCCAGGCAGTACCAGTCCTCTGTCACAATGCAGGTGAAGGAGGATAACAACAACATGCACATTTTCGGTTCGGATGGAGGACGGGGTATCGATCCTCGCTTCTCAACCACTCAGTTCCAGATTCTCCAGCGCAAGGAGATCCTCTATCCGGTCATCGACACGATGAAGCTCCTCCAGAAATGGGATCTTCGATCAAGGGATATCGCCTTCATGAAGCTGCGCGGAATGATGAGTGTTTCCGAGGTTAGAGGGACCGACCTCATCCAGATCTCTATCCTGGATAAGGATCGCCAAGAAGCTGCCGACCTAGCGAATACGATCGCGCTGGAATACCAGAGAAAGCGTATCGACGAGCAGCAGGGATGGGTGGCACGTTCCTTGGTCCAGCTTGAGGACGAGGTCAATAAGCAGCGCATCAAGACCGAAGCACTCAGGGATGCGATGACGAAGATGAGGGTCGAGGCTAAGATCAATGATTTGAATCCCGAGAGTGTGGAGGACCTCAGCCTTGCTGAGAAGAACATCCTAGTCAGCGTCGAGAGTCAGGTGAACGATGCTCGGATCCGGGTGGCGACCCTGCGTTCCAAGCAGGAACAGATCAAGGGAATGACGGATGACCAGATTATCCGGAGTCTGAAAACCTTCGAGATGGATGATGCGATGATCTCTCAGATCCTGCCCCAGTACGAGGCCTGTGTTTCTCAGGAGGCCCATATGCTCAGTTCTGGGCTTGGTGCGAATCACCCTTCCGTCCAGTCATTGCAGGCCACGAAAAAAGTCTACGCCGAACAACTGAAAAATCAGATCGGCATTCTGCGTAAGTCCCTGGCTGCAAATCTGGAGATTAACCAGAAAGCCCTTGAGGCCATGGAGCTTAAGCTGAGCGAGGCCCGAACAGGTGAGCAGGATTCCAAATCAAAAGCGCTTCATTACCAAGAGGCCAAAAACGAATATCTCAAGGCCAAGCGCATCCTAGAGTCTGCCGAGACACGTTACTCCACCGAGGCGATGCAGCGTACGATGCCCCAGAGTCCCGCCACCATCTGGGAAAAAGCCGAGGTATCCGATTTCCCGGCCAAACCCAAGGTGGGCCAGAATATGGCTATTGCCGTGGCTGTGGGATTGGCTCTCGGCATCGGGTTAGCCTTTCTGATCGAGTACCTTGATACTAGCGTGAAGACCATGCAGGACATTGAGGCTGCGCTTGGAGTTCCGGTTCTGGCAGTTATTCCGCGTGATATAGCAGTCCTCAAGGATGCCCCCGCCGACTGCTCAGATGCGGAAGGATATCGCATCATGCGGACCAATATCGAATTCAACCGTAAGTCTCCGGATGCAAATACCGTAACGCTCGTCAGTGGTGGAGTCGGTGAGGGAAAATCCACGACCCTCAATAACCTCGCTTTTACCTTTGCGAAGGGTGGCTACCGCACGCTCATTGTCGATGCGGATTTAAGGAGACCTTCTCAACACAGGTTTTTTGGAGTTGCCAACGATCGAGGGCTCACGGACTTCCTCACCACAGATATTCCATTTGAACCTCTCGTTTTGAGTACCCCTATTGACAACCTCTGGCTTATGCCGAGCGGCAGGTTGCCTATTGATGCCGTGGGAATTCTTAATTCGCAACGGATGATCGATTTGATCCAGCAGCTCAAAGCATCATACGACATGATTTTCTTTGACTCCCCCCCCATCCTAGGAGTCAGTGATGCCTCTGTCATCGCCAGTTCGGTGGATCTCACGTTGGTCGTGGTACAGCATCGTCGCTTCCCCAAAGCGATGCTGATACGTGTGAAGCAAACTTTGCAGAATGTCGGGGCCAACATTGTGGGATGCGTCCTCAACAACACGGATATCCGACACGACGAATATTACGAATACTACACGAGCTACTACCAGTACTATAGCCCACATCAGTCCAAGAATACTCCTGAGAAAACCCCTAAAAAGGATGTGTCTTCCAAGAAGGAGGCGGATGGTGAATATTAAATCCATGATGAAGCCCTTGATCCGGCATGCGCTGCTTCTGATTTTCCTTCTCTGTGGGGGAATTTCACTAAAGGCCAAAGAAGTGGCACTGCACTCTGGTGATATGTTGAGTGTTCGTCTGGCCGGTGTTCCATCCGAAGAAATCAGTCAGGTTTCGGGGGCCTATACAATTGATGGAGCTGGTGACATCAATATTCCCTATATCGGAAAAATTCGTGCCACAGGACTCAAGCAAGCCGAAGTCCAGAACAGCATTGAAACAAGTTTCAAAACCAAGGGCATCTATTCATCCCCTATCGTTACTGTCTCTGTGCAATTCGACAGGTTTGTCGACGTCGAGGGGGATGTTAGAGCCCCCCAGCGGGTGAAGTACACATCTGATCTGACGATTCTCGGCGCCATCACTGCCTGCGGCGGATTCACCGATTATGCCGATCAGACCAAGGTAACGATTACTAGAAATGGCAGCAGAACCTTTGTGAATGTCAAAAGAGTCCGTCAAAATATCGATCCGGACCCTGCCGTGGAGCCTGGTGACAAGATCTCCGTTCCAAGAAGTTTCTGGTAGGATCAGATCCCGATCAGAAAAGCTTCAGGCCCTCTCAGCCTCAAGAGCTGCCACCTGCTGCACATCCTTGTCACCTCTGCCGGAGAGATTCACCACGATGAGCTGATCGGGGGTCATCGTCGGAGCGATCTTAATCACCTCAGCGATTGCATGGGCGGTCTCGAGTGCGGGTATGATCCCTTCGATCGAGGCAAGTTTGTGGAAGGCTGCAAGAGCCTCGTCATCAGTGGCATAGGAGTAATCAACGCGACCTACGTCCTTCAGGAAGCTATGCTCAGGTCCGATCGCCGCATAATCAAGTCCCGCAGAGACCGAGTGGGTCAGTTCGATTTGTCCATCGTCATCAGCCAGAAGCCAGGTCTTAGTTCCCTGAAGAACACCTAGTTTGCCTCCTTGGAAACGTGCGGCATGCTTGCCCCGAAAAATGCCGCCACCACCGGCCTCGACTCCGGTCATCCTGACATTCTCGTCGTTAAGGAAGGCATAGAAGAGGCCGATGGCATTGCTTCCGCCGCCGACGCAGGCCACCAGAAGATCAGGTAGTCGTTCCTCGCGCTGGAGGATCTGCTTCCGGGCCTCATCCCCGATGATCCGGTGAAAATCGCGCACGATCATCGGATAGGGATGAGCCCCCAGGGCCGAACCGAGAATGTAGTGGGTGTCGCGGACATTGGTAACCCAATCACGCATCGCCTCGTTGATTGCTTCCTTCAGGGTGGCCTGACCGGCGGTGACACCAATCACCTCAGCCCCAAGAAAGCGCATGCGCGCGACATTCAGCGCCTGGCGTTCCATATCAACCGCTCCCATGTAAATGCGACATTGGAAGCCAAAGCGCGCTGCCGCCGTGGCCGTCGCGACGCCGTGCTGCCCAGCCCCGGTCTCGGCTATGATTCGCTTTTTGCCCATGCGTCGCGCTAGCAAGATCTGGCCGAGGGCATTATTGATCTTGTGAGCGCCGGTATGAAGCAGGTCTTCGCGCTTCAGGTAAATCTTGGCTCCTCCAAGCTCCTTAGTCAGGCGCTCGGCGAAATAAAGAGGGGTGGGACGACCTGCAAATTCCTGGAGTAGGGAGGCCAGCTCATTCCGGAAGGCGGGATCTTTCTTGGCCTCATCATACTGCCGCTCAAGTTCGAGCAGGGCGGTCATTAAGGTCTCCGGAACAAAACGCCCTCCGTAAGGACCGAAGTGGCCGTATTGGTCGGGAAAGCTGGTGAGGTTGCTGGTGGTGGGCGACTCGGATGCCATCGCACTCATTATGACTTGGAAGTCAATCCGCGGCAATCGCCCATCATCCAAAAGATGCAGCTATTCTACCAAGAGTTTGAGGCGAGCTTCGCGATGACTTTGCGGAAGGGCGAAGGCATCGGCAGCGCCACCAGTTCATCCAAAGTGAAGCCTTTCAGTAGGGCTGGGATCTTTCCAATCACCCGGTGAACCTTCATCTTGATTCTATAGCGTGTGACGGGATAGGTGATCTCCGAGAGTATGCGTCCGCTCGATTGAGCGTTTCCCAGTTCTGGAAGAATCCAGAGACCCCGCCAGCGAGGCCCTTGCGACTGCTCAAGATAGAGCCGATTCGCTTTCCAGAACCAGGCGCGGTGTTCGACAAGTTTGGTTGTTACGGAGCGGGGGGATTTGTTAGGGAGTTTTTTCGGATTACTCGCTACGCATGTTTTCTCGAGAGGGCAGGATGTACAGTCGGGCTCACCCGACTTGCAGATCGTTGCTCCAAGGTCCATCAAGGCAGATGCCATAGCACGGCATTCGGTTGAAGGGAAAAAACCGGCGGCGATTGCGGCAAGGTTGTTTTTCCCAAGAGCCTTATCGATGGGATCGAGCATGTTTCCCCACCGAGCCAGGACCCGGATGATGTTCGTGTCTAGTACCACGGCGCGTTGATCATGGGCAAAGGCACGGATCGCCGCCGCCGTATAGGCTCCTATTCCCGGCAGTGATAGCAGGTCTGATTCCTCGACCGGGATATCTCCTCCATGGCGCTCCATCACAGTTCGCGCCGCCGCATGAAGCCTTCGTGCCCTGGAGTAGTATCCGAGGCCTTCCCAAGCCGCGAGGACCTCCTGCTCCTCCGCCTTAGCCAAGTCGCTGATGGTTGGGAAGCGGCCCATCCAGGCATGGAACCGCGGCATCACCGTAGTGACAGTGGTCTGCTGAAGCATGAACTCCGAGACAAGGACGGCGTAGGGATTGTGCTCCTTTCGCCACGGGAGTTCATGCCTGCCGTGGAGTTTATGCCATTTCAGAAGCTCTTCACGCGCATTGCCTAAACGCTTTGTTAAGTGCGATGATTTCACTCTGGCTGCGGGTCTCTTCTGCTTGTCCACAGTAGGCTCGTAGGGCACGGTGAGAAAAACATCAAGCCGCTCCGCCTACCTTTTTCCATTTTTCATGCCCCCTCTTCACTCCCAGACCTATCCGCTGACACAAGAGCAGGCGGCAAAGTTGCAGACTCTTCTTCGCGAGCGAGGATTCACGTTCGTCGAGAAGCCGTACACCCTCTACGCGGCCACCAAGGAGAAGCTCAACATCGCAGTCTATGAGAAGGGGCCGAAGGCTCTCTTGCAGGGGCGCGGGCTGGAGGATTTCATTACCTTCGTCATGGAGCCTGAGATTCTCGGAGAGGCCCGTCTGGGCTATGAGGAGGTGCATGAGCCTGAGCAATTCGCCCCCCACTTTGGCATCGATGAGAGCGGCAAAGGGGATCTCTTTGGGCCTCTGGTGATTGCGGGGGTCTATGTTGACGGTGATTTAGCGCGGCATCTGCGCGATGCGGGCATCCGTGACAGCAAGGGGATCGGAACGGACAAGAAGATCCGGGAACTTGCCCAGGTGATTCGGAATTCGGGAGCACCCTCGGAAATTATTGTGATCGGCCCTGAAAAGTACAACCAGCTCTACATAAAGATCGGGAACCTGAACCGTCTCCTCGCCTGGGGCCATGCCCGCATTATCGAGAATCTTTGCACCCGGGTTCCGGAGTGCCGCCGTGCGCTTTCCGATAAATTCGCCGATGCGCGGGTGCTAGAGAAAGCGCTGCTTGAAAAAGGCAGTAAAATTCAGCTCGATCAGCGCACGAAGGCCGAGAGCGACTACGCCGTTGCAGCTGCATCGATCCTGGCCCGCGAGGGTTTCATCGACTGGCTAGACAAGCATGGCAAGGATCTTGAGATCACTCTGGCTAAAGGTGTCTCGGCTAAAGTGAAGTCCGCCGCCGCGGAGATCATCGCCCAATACGGCCCGTCCATGTTGCCGAAAGTCGCGAAAATGCACTTCAAGACGGCCTCGGAGGTGCTGGACGCCGCCGGATCACGATGAATTCACCCATTCACGATGTGGCGGTGATCGGAGCCGGTATCAGCGGGCTTGCAGCCGCCGGGCGACTCCGCAAGGCGGGTCTCCAGGTTGTCATGCTTGAAAAAAGCAGGGGCGTCGGCGGGCGTACCGCCACACGGCGCGTAGAAATCGCCCCCGGGGTGCAGGTGCCGGTGGATCACGGCGCTCAGTTCTTCACCGCCCGGGACATCCGGTTTCAACGACAGGTCGAGCGGTGGGAGCAGGAGGGAATTTGCTTCCCGTGGTCGGAGGGTTTCTGGACATGGAAGCAAGGAAGGCTTCACTCCCCCGACCCTCAATGGAACGAGACCCGCTATGCCTGCCGCGAGGGGATGAGTCGCCTTGGCAAGCATCTTGCTGTGGGAATCGAGGTGATCCGGGAATTCCAGGTCGACTCTGTCGTTCGGGAGGATGACCACTGGGCGCTGGCGGCCATGCCGGAACATCCGGCGGCACCCGTCGCGGCCCGTGCCCTGTTCCTCTCTGCACCGCCCCCTCAGGCGCTCAAGCTGGCGGGGGAATATCTCTCCGCCGAGCAGCGGGCGCTCGTCGAACGGATCTCCTGCGAACCCTGCGTCGCGGTCATTGCGCGTTATCCCGAGGGGACCGAGCCTCCTCCCTGGCGCGGTATCCAGGTGAGGGATCCCGAATTCAGGCTCTCATGGATGGCCTGGGATTCCTCCCGGCGGGCAAAGACCATCTCCACTGCGGGGATCGCCGTCCTGCACGGATCGGCTGGTTTCAGTCGCAGGTGGCTTGATGCATCCAAGGAGGAACTCACCATGGCCGGCAGGGAGTTGCTCGACGAGGCGGCGATGATCGCAGGGGCATGGATGAGTGCGCCCGTTGAGTTTTGGGTCCATCGCTGGCGTTACGCCCATCCGGAGGGGCCCAATGCCCCCGGCGGATTCCTCAAGGCTGAGACCGCAAGCCCACTCTATCTCATCGGTGACGGGCTCAATGGCGGACGGGTGGAGGGCGCATGGCTCTCCGGGATCGCCGCCGCCGAGGACTTCCTGATCAGTTCTTCACACTAGGTATCTCTGGTGAACCGCTGCGCCGGGACTCACGCCATGTTCCCGGGGTGGTTCCCATGGCGGCCAGGAAGCGGCGGTGAAAATGAGAGAGATCGTTGTAGCCGCACTCGAAGGCGATCGACTTGACGGGCAGGGATGTCTCGATGAGAAGGCGTGAGGCGTGGGCGAGTCGAAGCTCATGGATCCGGTCAAGCCAGGTGGTGCCGAAGAGCCGGTGGAATCGCGATGAGAAGTTCCTCCTGCTGATCCCCAACCTCGCGGCAACATGGTCCATGCTCTCCCCGACCCAGAAAGAGTGTTCGAGTTCGCAGCCGTATGCCAGGACACGCGCCTCCGCCCCGGTCTCCGTCGACGAGTCTCCGTGAGAGCGCGTGAGGGCGACCAGGAGCTGCATGGCGAGGGCCAGCGAGAGTTCCTCGGAGCAGGGGCCGGGATTGCGTTTTTCAAACAGGATCTGCCGAAGCATGGCGAGCGATCTCTCAACCAGCATGCTTTCATCCAGAAAACGGATGCGACCCAGGGAGTGATCCAGAAGTCCCGATCCTGGAAAAACCAAGGGCCTGAGACAGAGCAGATAAAGCGTCATGGGGCTGCCCGTGGCGTCGACAAAGCGGTGCTCGGTCCCTCGTGGAACGGAGAGAAGCATTGGGGCGGCGATTAAAGTGATTTCCGCCCCGACATCCCTTGTCTGAAAGGAGCCCTCGCCTTCCAGCACCAGAACCAGCTTGTAGAAATCGTCTCGCCTCCACTCCATAAAAAAACCCTCGCCGTGATGGCTTTCGATGAGGGCCAGTCCGGGCTCCGAAAATTGCGGATTCAACGGGCCGGTGACGCAAGAACCCTTTGACGCACGGGTGGTTCGCATGACCGAAGATCCACAAATATGCCCGATCTGCAAATCTTCTTTTCTGGTGTGGAGACAAAGCGGGATCACCATCAGATGAAGCAGAAGCGCTACCTCAGAACCAATGAAATCATCCGTCACGCCCGAATTGCCGACCTGTCCTTCAGTCCTGACCGAGGATCTCCCATTCAAGTTGCTCCGATCGACCTGGCAACCCGTGATCAATGCCTCGGATCTGCCGCCGGGCAAGGTCTCGGGGGTGACGCTGCTGGGAGAGCGTCTGGTGGTGGCCCGTTTCCCGGACGGTTCCCTGCTGGCCGCGCCGAACGCCTGTCCCCACAAGGGGTTTGACCTTAGCAAAAGCTCGATTTGCAACGGGGTTCTTCAGTGCGGTTACCACGGCTGGCGCTTCAACAGCTCCGGGGAATGCCAGAACATCCCCTCGCTCGTCAATCCCCCCAAGAACAAACTCGAACTCTCGCACCTCCGGAACTTCGCCGTGAAGGAACGCTACGGGATGATCTGGGTGCGCCTCGACGAGCATGAGTCGGTGCCCCTGCCCGAGGTGCCCGAGTTCGAGGATCCCAATTGGACCTTCGTCGTGGCCCCGCCGATGCGCTTTGCGGCCGGTTTCCGTTGCGAGATCGAAAACTACCTCGACATGACCCACTTCGCCTTTGCCCACAAGACGACCCTCGGGGTGGCGGCCAAGCCGGTTGTCCCTCCCATGCATATCGAGGAATACCGGGATGGTTTTCTCATGGACGCTCCCTTTCCCGCGCTGGAGAGCCCCCATGACCAACCGGGTAAACTCCAGCAGGCCCATCGCAGGCGCCAGCGTTGCCATCTACCCAATTTCACGACGATCCGGCAGAGCTTCGAGGATGGTGATGAGCGCGTGCTGGTGCACATTCCCAGCCCGGTCGGTCCCGAGGAATGTAATGTCTTTTGGGCCCTAGCCATCTCACCCGGCTTCCGCGGCCCCTCTCCCGAATCGCAGATGGAATTCGCCACGGCGGTGCTCAACGAGGACCGCGAAATGTGCGAGAACCAGATTCCATACGAAGTCCCAGTCACTCCGGCCAAGGGCGGATGGGGCATTCTGGTGACCCCCGGCGACACCCTTGCTAACACCTTCCAGAAAACATTCCGCCGCTGGCTGATCGACACTGCGGATGCATCCCTACTCTCATAGACTCACCCGGAAAACTCCCGATCAATCAAATCAACCCAATTCATGAACACCACCATCCCCACCTCCCCCTAGATCCTCACCACCACCGTCAGCTCCTATTCCCCGATCGACTGGCTCGCCGTCCTCCCAAGCGAGCAGGCCGTCCTTGATGCCACCGAAGTCGTCATAAGCACGCAGCGCCGGGCGGGGATCGATCTGCCACCGACGGTGAACTCTACCGCTTCGACGTGAATCATACAGACACCAACGGGATGATCGAATATTTCATCTCGCGTATGGGTGGCATCTCCACGGCCGTGGGACTCACGGATGCGAAGGCCTTTCGTGCCAAGCAGGAGATGAGCTTCCTCCGCAAGCCGGCCGGAGTCGTCCGCGGCCCCATTTCTGAGGAAGTGCTTGACCTACAGGAGGACTCCGCCCGTTCCGCCTCCATCGACGGAGGTTCCTTCAAGTTCACACTCACCAGCCCCTACATGCTGGCCCGCACGCTTCTGGACACCCACTACGGGAATTATGAGGAACTGACGATGGCCATCGCCGATGTTCTGGCCGCCCAAGTTGGGGACCTTCTAGCGGCCTGCATCTAGGTCGACGAAGCTAACATTCCCGGAAGCCCCGAGGGAGCCCCCTTCGCCCAGGCAGCCATCAACCGCATCCTCGACGCCGTGCGCGTGGAGAAGTCCGTCCACTTCTGCTTCGGCAACTACCGTGGGCAGACCATCCAGAAGGGGGAATGGAGCGCCCTCCTGAAATTCCTTAACGGCCTGCACTCCGATCATCTCGTGCTGGAACTGGCACACCGTCCCGACTGCGGATTCTGGATGCTCAAGCGCTCCGTCGCCGACCGCAAGATCGAGGCCTCGTGAAGGGGCGCGACAGGTATCTCGAACGCTAGGAAAACCGCTTCCTGAGCGACCAGGCATCCCGTAGGGCTCGGAATCCGTCGCGAGGAAGCCAGACGCGTGATCCGCCGGCATCCGCCCATGTGACGGGCGCTTCCTTCATTCGGCAGCCGAGCACTTCCGCGAGTTTGAGGATCTCCACATCGAAGGCGAATCCATCGAGTTCGGATCGGGCGAAGATCGCCTTGGCCGCGTCGTGCCGGAAGAGTTTGCATCCGCACTGGGTGTCTGCGTAGCCGGTTAGGCCGCCGAGCTTCAGGGCCCTGTTGAAGGCCCATCCGGAGAGGCGTCTCATCGGGGGCTGTCGGATCACGATGTTGCTTCCGGGAAGGCGTCGGCTGCCGAGGATCCCGTCGAGTTGTGGCTGCCGCTCCATCATGGAGACAAGCTCCTCGAGGCACTCCACGGGAACGCTCAAGTCGGCATCGGTAAAGAGAATGATCGATCCCCGTGCCGCCGTGATACCGAGACGGACGGCCATACCTTTACCCTGGCCGGAATGCTGGATGATCGGAAGCAAGTCCGGATCGTTCGCTGCGGCCGCCTCGACGATTTCGGCGGTGCGGTCATTGCCCTGGACTACCGGGATCACCTCCGTCCGTCGCCCCGATTTAAGAGTCCAATCCCGGATCATTTCCAGTGTCCTGGGGAGACGTTTCTCCTCGTTCCTTGCAGGAATGACAATGGAGAGGGCTGGGCGATCTTGATTCATTCCTCAGGGTACGTTTACTTGGTCTGAATGCAGATTCGCCGAAGTGACTCCAGCGTCAAGACACTCCTTGCTCTTGTTGGCAGTGGAGTTCTTCTCGAGGCGCTCATCATTCTTCTGGCAACGCTCCTGAGGCTCTGGGCACTTGATCTGAAGCCGGCTCATTTTGACGAGGGGATCAACGGGTGGTTTGTCGATCAGATGAAGGTGTCTGGATTCTACCGCTACGATCCGGAGAATTATCACGGTCCCCTCTACTTCTACGTGCTGTTTGTTTTCCTTTCGCTTTTGGGCAGGAATCTTTGGGCGCTCCGTCTACCCGCTTTACTCGCAAGCATTGCCTCGGTCTGGATGGCGCTTCGCTTCGACCGCTTCTTCGGATCAACTGCCGCGCGCCTAGGAGCGCTGGCTTTAGCAGTCTCACCCGCAGCCGTTTTCTATGGGCGCTATGCGATCCATGAGTCGTTGTTCGTTGCTTCCCTGATGATTACGGTCTTTGGGCTTCTTGGGCTTTGGAAGGATGGTCGCAGGCGTGATCTTGCAATCACGTCTTCGGGGGTAACGTTGTTACTGCTGCTCAAGGAGACGGCGGTGATCCATCTAGTTTGTTTTGTGCTCGCGGCAGGATGTCTGGCGCTTTGGCAGAGGATTGTTCCTTCGCGTCCGGCAATGCCCCTTGCCAAGCAGGGATGGAGTAGCCGAGATCTGCTCACGTGTTACGCAGCTTCGGTTCTGGTATTGGTTTTTTTCTATTCGGGCACGTTCATGAACTGGCATGGTGCCATCGATTTCTTCAAGGCCTATATCAAGTGGTTCCAGACTGGAACCAGTGCCGGTGGCCATGTGAAGACGGACTGTCAGATTGGTCAATTCGCTTTCCTGAATTGGTACTGGCTTGCCTTGATGGCTCGTTACGAGTGGCCGACCCTTATGGGCTTGCTCTATGCAGTCCGGTTGGCCTGGCCTGCCCCGGCCCAGCAGCGTTATCTGGCGATCTATGGTCTGGGGGTTCTGATCGCCTACTCGATCGTCCCCTACAAGACGCCTTGGTGTATTATTTCAATCCTCGGGCCTCTTCTCCTGCTCTTCGGATGTGTTGTTGAGGAACTATGGCAGAAAACCCGATTTCGCCTGGTGGTGGCTTTACTAACGGCGGTGCTTCTCGCGGCATCGCTCCTAGTCACCCTGAGGTTGAATTTCCGTCACTGCACCGACCCCAAGGAGCCGTATGTCTATGTCCAGACCCAGCCCGGCATGGCCGTGGTGACTGAGCCTGTGCTCGGGATGGCTGCACGCGACCCCCGCAATCATGCCATGTCGGGAGATGTCCTGATCGAGAGCTACTATCCGCTTCCGTGGATTTTCGGGGAGTTCACGCGCATCGGCTACTACGGAAAAGACCACACCGCGACTGAACTAACGAGTGATTTCATCATTGCGATGAGCGCTCAGAAGGGTGAGGTCGAAAAGAAGCTTCGGGAGCCGTATCTGCGGCGGAGTTTTCAACTGCGTGACTCTATGGAGGAATGCACCATCTGGTTTCGAGAGGCCCTGTTTGCGCCATGGTTTGCAGAGAAGGCCCATGGGAGTGTCGAGAGAGTCGTGCCCGAGCAAGGCTCTACACAGGATAAGAAGGGAGTAAAGTCATGAAGCTTCCCGTTGCGATTCTTTCGGGAGTGGCCGCCTCCGTCGTTACGGCTCTGCCGCTGGCATGGATCGGTGCCGGACTTCATCCGTGGAATTCGTGGGCAGCGCTCCTGCTGGGACTCGTGGTGGCTGGCACGGCTTTCGCGATCACGCCCTTATCCCCGGCGCAACGACCCGTGACACTCTGGGATTGGCTTATGGTTGCCATCTTTGCCTGCGCCTCTGCCCGCGCTTTTTTCTGGCTGATCTATCCGGACGGCGATGCGTGGAAAATTCTCTCCCCGAACAATCTCGGGGATCTCTCCCTTCATCTTTCCGTGATCCGGTGGCTTGCTGTTTCCCCCCATTGGTGGCCAGCAAGCCCGATCCTCGCGGGTGACCCCCTCCGCTATCCACCGGGAAGCGATCTCTTCAACGCGCTCCTTTTCCACGGCGGGATGCCTGTGGAGCAGGGGCTTCTCTGGTGCGGAATCGGAGGCGCTGCGCTGACGGGCTACGCCCTCTGGCGCTGGGGGGGCGCTGTGGCGCTGGCCGCCCTCCTCTTCAACGGTGGCTTTGCCGCAATAGTGCTTCTGCGGGTTGCCGATCCCGATGCTGTGAGTGAATGGAAGAACCTCTTCCTCACCCTCTTTGTCACTCAACGGGGATTTCTTTTTGCCCTTCCAGCGGGACTGATCCTTCTGGCTGCATGGAGGGAGGAGACATTCGCAAAGCCCGGAAATATAATCCTGCCTCTATCTGTCCAAGCTCTTCTTCTTGGTGCGATCCCACTCTTCAGCATCCATGCCGGCCTGTTTCTGGGCCTGGCCATGACGGGACTTGCCCTTTTCTCTCCTGCCTCGCGCCCCCGGATCATTCGTCTAGCTTTTCTCGCCTGGCCCGTGATGGCCTTCTTTGGATGGCTGGTCACCAGCGGGGCCGGAGGTCCTTCGGCGCTTCACTCACTTGGGTGGGCCCCGGGATGGATGGGAGACGGAACGGTCGGATTCTGGTTTTGGAACTTCGGCATCAGCCTGCCTCTCTGTATTTTCCTCTCTCTCGTGCTTGTGAAGAGAGGAGGGAATGAGGAGGCAAGAGCCTTTGTCTGGCCCGCAGCCTTTGTCTTCCTACTCTGCATTCTCATCCGGTTCGCCCCGTGGCCCTGGGACAACATGAAGCTGATGCTCTGGTCATGGCTTGTGATAATTCCCTATCTCTGGAGTGCATTGCTGCGCTCTAGCCCTTTCTGGGTACGGCTTCCTGTGCTAGTCTTTTTATTCGGATCTGGTGCTGCAACTCTGCTCGCGGGTTTGGATGGGCGCCAGAGCTACGAACTCATCAAGCGAAGCACGTTGGATCAGACTGCATGGATCTTGCGGAGGGTTGTTCCCGATGCGGTTATCGCCTGCGCCCCTGAATACAATCACCCGGTGCTGATGCTCGGACATCCTGTTGTCTGTGGCTATGAAGGCCATCTCTGGAGCCATGGGTTGGATTACAAAAGTCGTTTGGCCTCACTGAACAGCATCATGATGGGAGAGCTTGGCTGGTCTGAAAAAGCCCGCTCTCTTGGAATTTCGCATCTCTACTGGAGTGATCTGGAGGCGAAGCGCTGGCCTGACTCAAAGCTACCTTGGGCTAGGGAGACGACTCCCTCGATTCACCCGGTGGAGTGAAAATCTCAGAGGGTCTAAGCCATAAACCCGATTGCATTTTGAAAGCGCTGTTTGATAATTAAGTCACATGAAAACCTTCCCACTCCTCCCTGCTGCTATCATCACCGCATTCTTTGTCAGTGGCTGCACAACCGAAGTCGGTCCCAATGGACAAACCCGTCAGGTCATGACTCCGACTGGAGCTGCCGTGGTTCAGGGCTTGTCTGCCGCGGCAATCGGTGCGGGAACTGGCGCGCTCATGCCTGGGGTGAATCCGGTGGCCGCCGGAGCCATCTCCGCCGGAGCGGGCAGCATTGGCTCGCAGGCGATTAATGCCTTTATTCCTAAATCCAGCGGGTCTGGTGGTGGAGCACCTCAGCAGACCAATCAGCAGCTCTATGTCCGCTCGGGCGATAGCTTCATTCCTGCCAAAACAAGCTATATTCAGCAGCCCGATGGTAGCTACGCCCCCGTTTACCCGAGGGGTAAGCAGCTCTTCCGGATGATGCCAAACGGCTCTTTCTCTCCTGCCAACTGACCTGAATTTCCCCTTCAGGGAATTTTTAGGCTTCGGATAATGAAAAGTTGAGAATCTTCTTTCCTCAGTCTTAGGCTAAGTCTCCCATAGTCTGATGGATCGACTTATTTCTTCCGATAAACTGGCGGCCCTTGGTGCGGAGTATGCCGCTCAGGGTAAGAAACTTGTGCTCACCAACGGATGTTTCGATCTCTTGCACACAGGCCATGTCCGTTACCTCGAGCAGGCTCGCGGTTGTGGTGACGCGTTGATCGTGGCCGTGAACAGCGATGCCTCGGTGCGTGAACTCAAAGGACTCGACCGTCCACTCAATGGGGAACTGGATCGTGCCGAGGTGCTGGCGGCTCTTCGCTGTGTCGACCACGTGACGATTTTCTCCGGCAAGCGGGTGACCGAGGTGATCCGCTCCTTACGGCCCGCCATCTATGCCAAGGGAGGGGACTACACCCTCGAGACGCTTGATTCCGGCGAGCGCGCCGCGCTGGAAGAGACAGGTGCAGAGATCCATCTGCTACAACTGGTGCCCGGACGTTCCACGACGGGCATCCTTGAAAGGATGAAGCAGTCTTCCTGAGAAGACTTCCTCTCGGGTTAATACTGCGGAGGCCCGATTAGACGCATCGCTGGATCAATCGAGCGCTGGTCTGGAAAGATGAGTGGTGCGTTGGTCGAGATGAGAGTGGAACTCGTCAGCACGAACTCAGGATAGAAGCTGTCGCTGGCGGGTTCATAGACCTTCTCGCCCGAGAAATAGCCGTTTAGCCGGTACTCATGGTTGTTGTCGGAGCCGATGGCGTTATGCTCCCGGTCGGGCGCGAGCTTCTTCTGCTCGTTGAACATGACGAGCTGTGACTGCTTCCAGGGTTCACCAGGCTTTCTGACCCATCCCCACATTTTGTAGTCGACCTTGTAGAAGCGTCTTCCGATGAAGTAATTTCCAGGGGTTTCCTTGGCGATCGCCGCTGTGATGGTCGCCCGATCCTGAGATGATTGATAGACGATCGGAGTCTCGCAACCGGCGATCGCCAGCAGGAGGATACAGAGTGTGAAGCGCGGAATTAGGACTCCCACACGCGCTGCGGTGTCGGTGAGAACGAGCTTCACAGTCACCTCAGACGGAGACGCGCATCGGCATGATGACGTAGAGGAAACGTTGAGCCGAGTTGATCTTGATGACGCCTGGGCTCATCTCGTCGATCAACTCGAGAGCGATCGTGTCGTCGGAGAGATTGCGGAGCGGGTCGATGACAAACTCGGGATTGAAGGCGATCGAGAGATCGCGTCCCTTGTAGGCGACAGCAAGAGACTCTTTGGCCTCTCCGACTTCGGGGGTGTTGGAGGTGATGTCGAGGTTGTTCTTGGTGAAGTTGAGCCGGACGGAACCGCTCTTGTCGCTGCTGAGGAGGGCGACACGACGTACCGACTGGAGAAGGGTTTCACGCTCAAGGGAGACGCGCTCCTTGGCCTCACCGGGAATGACCTGACGGTAATTCGGATAGGTTCCATCCACGAGTTTGGTGGCCAAGACTGTGGTGCCGAGATCGAAGGCCACGAGGTTGTCCCCGATGTGCAAACGAACCTCCTTGTCGTCGACGAGCAGGCGCTGAAGTTCCCCGATCGCCTTGGTTGGCACGATAAAGTCGCGCTCGTGGCCGGCTGGGTACTTGATTTCACCGAGTTCCGCATCGCAGAGTGCAAGGCGACGGCCATCGGTGGCAACCAGCGTCAGACGTCCGTCGCGGAAGGAGAAGAGGATGCCGTTGAGGACATAGCGGGTTTCGTCGAGCGAGATGGCATAGGAGGTCTTTTTGAGGCCTTCCTTGAGATCGCCCTGTTTCATCGAAAAGCCTCGGGATTCCTCCAGCGATGGAAAAGCAGGATATTCCTCCTTGGAGAGACCGAATACCTTGAAGAAGCTGGCGCCGCTGCGGATTGAAGTGATGTTCTTGGAATCGGTTTCCAGTTCGATCTCTTCGGCGGGAAGTTCACGAATGATAGAGAGGAGGCGCTTGGCAGGCAGTGTGGTGGCTCCGGCCTTCTCGATGGAGGCAGGAGTTTCCGTACGAACGCTCACGTCGAGATCCGTGGCCGTGAGGCGAAGGCCGGTCTCGGTCGTTTCGAGCAGCACATTGGAGAGAACAGGCAGAGTAACCTTGTTGGAGACGATGTTCTGGATGCGCTGGAGGCCATCGAGAAGGGCTTGCTTGGTGACCGTTAGTTTCATGGATAAAGTGATGGGTGAGGGGCCACTAATGGCAAAACCAATGCATAGTTTCCGAAGGGGTCACCTGTCAAAGCGATTCTCTGAAGAAAAGCCCGAATAATACCCTAAAACCACTACCGCTGGAGCTGTTGGTCCAGAAGACGCACAAGATGTCGGGTCTTGGAGTCTTTCTCCATCTGGGCCTTCACAAGCTTGCAGGCATGGATAACGGTGCCGTGATCCTTTCCTCCGAAAGCGCCACCGATCTCCACCAACGTAGAGGGGGTCATCTCCCTAGCCAGATACATGGCGACTTGGCGCGGGTAGGCAATGCTGGCGGTTCGCTTCTTGCTGGTCATATCGGCCAGACGAATATCGAAGTGCTCCGCCACCTTCTTCTGAATTTGATCGATGGTGACCGCCTTGCGAGCCTGCTCCTGAAGGACATCGCGCAGGAGGTGTTCCAAGGCATCGGTGGTGAGCGATTGACCGCTCAGTGACTTATAAGCGGCGACGCGCATAAGCGCACCCTCGAGACGGCGGATGTCGCTGCGGATCTTGTCGGCTAGGAATTCGAGGACCCATTGCTCGATCTCGATATGCATCCGCGAAGCCTTTCCCTGAAGAATCGCAATACGGGTCTCCATGTCAGGTGGTTGGATCTCCGCCGTCATGCCCCACTCGAAACGGGAGACAAGACGCTGTTCCAGGTTTGAGATCTCGCTGGCGGGCCTGTCGCTGGAGAGAATAATTTGCTTATGCCCGTCATGGAGGGCTCCGAACGTGTGGAAAAACTCCTCCTGGGAGCGCTCTTTTCCGGCAAAGAACTGAATATCATCGATCATCAGGATATCGGCCTGACGGTAGCGCTTGCGGAACGCCACGAGTGCATTGTTCTGGATCGCATCGATGAACTCGTTGGTGAACTGCTCGCTTCGAAGGTAAACGACACGGGCATTCTTCTTAACAGAGAGGATGTGGTGACCGATCGACTGGAGTAGGTGGGTTTTTCCCAGGCCGCTTCCACCATAGATAAAGAGAGGATTATAGGTCCTGGCCGGTGAGTTGGCGACGGCCTGCGAAGCGGCGTGGGCAAACTGATTATTTGCTCCGACAATGAAGCTCTCGAAGGTGTAGGAGGGATTCATTCCTGCTGCTGCCGGGGTTGCGGAAGGAGAGCGCTGAGAAATCGCTGCGGAGGATCTGTCAGGAGCCTGAGGCAGTTCCTTTTCCACCGTTTCCACAGTTGCCTGGCTGGATTCCTGAGTGCATTCCAGCAGGAGCTCCCGTGGTCCGCCATGCACTTCCTCTAGGGCGGAGGAGAGAAGGCTCGAGTAGTTGCTCTCGATGAAAAACTGATGGATCGGATTAGGAACTTCGAGAGTCACGGAATTTGCCGATGCGGCAATCACCGAGACATTGCTGAACCAACGGTCGAAGCTGTCTGCGCTCACACGACTGCGGATCACATCGGAAAGGCTCTTCCAGAGCTTGGTGAGGGGAGGCATTGTCGGAAGAAGAGATTCCTCCGAGTTGTTGGTTAAAGGGGCGTTCAAAGTAAGGGGAAAAGATTTTGGGGGAGGAGCAGATTAGCAAGCCACCCTTCCCCCCCCTCAAGCAGAAATCCTGCCATGGGCCCTTTTTATTTTTTCTAGCTACCTGAAAAACCTTGACCCGGGCTTGAGGTCAACTGCTTGGTTCCATTTTCTCGTGGTTGGCGAAAGGGAATGGCTAACGCAAGGGTCGCGGTACAGCCGATCAGGACGTACCATGGCCAGGCGATCTCCGGCCACCATGCTGGCATCCAGCGTCCAAAATCGATGATGCCTGGGAGATGAACCTTGCCCATAAAAAACACGGCTAGGATGCCCCCGGCCATGGCTAGGATATTCATCCGATCATTTCCCCGTTTCTTGGAGAGCATTCCGAGCAGGAAGATCCCTAGGAGGGCTCCGTAGGTATAACCGAGAATGCCAATCGCGATCGGTATGATGGTAAGGCGTGGATCATGGAGCACCGAGTAGGCTGCCATGGTTCCGATCAGGACCATCAGCAATCCAAAGAAAAGAGTGGCGATCCGGGCGGCGCGTACCGCTGTCCGATCGTCGGCTCCGGGATTGAAGTATGGGAGATAGAAATCGGCGGTGAAACTTGTGGCGAGTGCGTTGAGCGCAGCCGAGGTGGACCCCATCATGGTGGCAAAGACCCCCGCAATGATGAGTCCCCGGAGTCCGGTCGGTAGATTTCCCACAATGAAATCCGCAAAAATCTCATTGTCAGGGATATGCGGAGCTCCACCTCCTGGTCCGGCATAGTAGAGCGCCAGCAGGATGCCGACTCCCAAGAAGGCCAGGGCAATAGGAATGTCTGCCAGACCACTTACGATCAGCGAAAGGCGGGAGCGTTGGGGATCAGGTGCGGTCAGAAGGCGCTGGACCATATCCTGGTCAGTGCCGTGCGTGGCCATCGTCAAAAAAGTGGAGCCGATCACCGCGGCAAAAATCGTGTAGGGCTCTTCTAGCATTACGGCCAGCGCCTTACCGAAGGGGAGGGAACTATCCCAGCCTACCTGGATCCAGCGAAGATTATCCCAACCGCCGAGCAGATGTCCTGTCGCACCTACCCCTCCTAGTTGGTGAAGAAGGAACCAAAGGACGAATCCCACGGAACCGATCATCAGGGTGGCCTGGATCAGGTCGGTCCAGATCACGGCCTTGATACCCCCCACCATCGTGTAGGCCGTGGTGACCAACGTCACGAACAGGATTCCCCAGAAGTAGGTTGCGAGTGTCACCGGGATGTCTGGGAAGAGGTGGCGCTGAAGCACGACCAGGATTACGCCGCCGAGATACAGACGAACCCCGATCCCCAGCACGCGCGTGAAGAGGAAGATGCCGCTAGCCATATTCTTTGTCCATGGGCCGAAGCGAACCATCAGGAACTCGTAGATGCTCTCGACTCCATACTTGTAATAGGGACCGATGAAGGTGAAGGCGATCACCACGCGCGCGATAACCGTGCCGATCGCCAGTTGACCATAGAAAAAGGCATGCGTCTTATATCCCTCTGCCGGGGTACCAAGAAAGGTTGCGGCACTGGTTTCAGCGGCCACGATTGAGGCCAGTACCGCCCACCAAGGAATTGAGCGGCCCCCGAGCGCGAACTCCTTGAGGCTGGTATTTCCTCGACCCGCCCGAAGACCGATACCGATGATCGCTCCGAAGTAGATCAGGATAACGACCGCGTCGATAAGGAATGAGGCGGGCAGGCGAGCCATGCTGCAGGAAGCATTGGCCGATGCAAAAGCTGTAAGATGGGAAGGGATCACCAGGCCGAGGTCCCCGGGAATCAGGCGCCTTTCGGGCGAAGCTGCTTTACCAGGATCTTGGAGTTACGGCCGCTTCCCTCATACCGGAGGCGTCGTTCCTCGGGCAGGATGACGGGATCGGTCTCGGTGTAGCCACCCTTCTGCTGAAGATAATTCATCGCACGGGTCGAGAGGGCATAGATCCGCTTGACTCCCTTTTCTTTGGCTAGGTTTTCTACAAAGGCCATTAATTTCTTCCCGAACCCCTTGTTTTCATGAGCCTTGCTGACATAAAGACAGGCCATTTCCGCAAGGGAGTTCTCCTTGTCCACATGGAGGGCCACGCAGGCGATCGGTGTCCGGTCGATTTCCAGAATCCAGTAATCCTCGATCATCGAGAGGATATCGGCCCGAGTCCTACGAGAGATCTCTTCGTCCTCAACCGACTGCCGGATGAGCGACATGACGGCCCGGACATCTTTTTTGAAGATGCGTCTGATCTGCTGGTACTCATTGGAGTAGATCATCGTTCCAGAGCCCTCGTGACTGAAGATCTCGGTCAGCAAGGCCTCGTTGATCCTGCCGTCGAGCAAGTGTGTCCTCGGGACGCCGCCACGGCAGGCGCGCGCGGCGCATTCGATTTTGGAAATGAGTCCCGAGGGGCCATTAGCAGTCTTTAGTTTCTTGATCAGCTCCTCCGACTCGTCGATGGAAAGCTGTCTTGGTAAGGGATTGGTTCCTCCCACCACTTCGTCCTCTCCAAGAAAGATGATCTTGGCGGCATGGAGTGCTTCTGCCACTTCCAGCGCAATGCCGTCGGAATTCACCCGGTAGGTCCGCCCCTCACCATCAAAGCCGAGGGGAGGGATGACGGGAATGATCCCTTCCTTGAGGAGAAGCTCGAGGGCGTGCTTGTCGATCCTCTCCACTCGTCCGGTAAAGAGCTGATCTGTCCCCCCGAGAATGCCGGCCGGATGAGCGATAATCGCGTTGGCATAGGCAGCCCGCAGGTCGACAGCCGAAAGTCCCTCCATGATCCCATTGGTCAGCCTGATGGCCGCGTCGATGGCAATCTCCAGGGTGGAGTCGTTGGTGATGCCGGTGCCATCACTGTTGGTAACGGCGATGCCGCGCTTTCTTGCAAGCTCCTCGATCTGGTGGCTTGCCCCGTGGACAAGGACCACCCGAACGCTGAGAGAGCGTAGCACGGCAAGGTCGAGAAGGATGTTCGGGAAGTTGTCCGAAGCCACCACGGCCCCGTCGACCGCAATCACGAAAATTCTCTCCCGGAAGCGGGGTACATACTGAAGGATTTCTCTGAGATCGGAAACGTTCACTTAATTAGGAATGGTGAGGTTTCGCCTCCCGATGGTGCAATCAATTTATGTTGCCGCCCGCGGTTTCTGACTGAGTCGGTGTTTCCAGTTCCCTCTCAAGTGCGACCGCCACGCTCTCGGGTTCGGAAAGCGGGGCCAGGGCGCCGAGAGCGGTCACCTCGACGATGGAAAACCGCGTCACAAGTGGGCGCAGGTCATTAATTGCCGCGGAGGAATCCTTGTCCGACCTGTTGGCCAGGAGTACGGATACAGGCGAGGCTAGGTTGCGAAGTCCCGTGCGCATGCTGCGCCAATAGGCTTTTGACGATTGGGCCAGGAAGGCATGTTCCGCGCCGTACTGTTGGGCGGTCGAGGTGATGACGCTGACCGACTCCTCGAATCCGGGACCCTCCGCGACGAATCCCGAGCGTAGCAACCAGGCCCTCAGGAAGGAATCGGTGGAGAGTTGGTAGCGGTAGACAAGACGCGCCATTCTAGGGAACCAGCTGAGACGGTGCCATCCCCGCGAGGGATTGGCCTTCCCCAGTGCCACATCCGGCATCCAGAGAACAAGTTTCACGGTTTTCTCCGGATGACGCGCTGCAAAAAGCAGGGCGATGTTCGCGCTTAATCCCGAGGCGATAATCACGGACGCCTGACCTGGGACGGTGGCATCCAGAAATTCTGCGATCGAGCGGACCTGCTCCTCCGCCGTCGGCGAAGGTGAGGGGCGCTGCGATTCTCCGAACCCGATCATATCGGGCACGAGCACCCTCCACTTCTCGGCAAAGCGGGGGTAGATCTTCGACCACTCGAAGGAAGAGGCGCCGGGGAAGACGCCGTGGAGAAAGAGGAGAGGCTGTCCTGGAAACTGGCTATCGGCGGTATGGTAGACGATCTCACCGGCCGAGGTGTCGGCCACGCGGGTTGCGAAGACCGCCGGCGAGATGGCATCCGGTATGATACTGCGCAGGGTATTGCGCCAGCCGTATCGCACTGCCAGTGCGACGGCGCCGAGGAGGCCTGCTCCCAATCCCACGCCTAGAGCCTTCCGACGACTTGGCTGGTTTTGGGATTCCTCGTTCATACCGGGACTTCTTATTTCCCGGGTTCGGGGACGAAGCGGACGATACCGCTTCCCTTGGTGACCTGGCCGATGATTTTTCCCCCGAGTTTCTTCGCAATGGAGGAGCCCTCTTTGCCGGGAACCACAAGCACCATGCCAATACCCATGTTGAAGACTTGATACATCTCGAGCGGATCGACGTTTCCACCACGCCCGATGATTCCGAAAATCGCCGGCACTTTCCAGGAATGGGGATCGATCACCGCGTCGCACCCCTTGGGAAGGATGCGAGGGAGGTTGTCGATCAGTCCGCCGCCGGTGATGTGTGCCGCGGCATGGAGCGGTTTGCCCTTCATCTTGTGAATCTTCTCGAAGGCCGGCAGGTAGCTGCGGTGAACCTTGAGAAGCTCGGCGCCGACGGTCGTACCAAGTCCGGCTGGGCGGTCGCTGAGTTTGAGCCCGAGAAGATCCAAGAGAACCTTCCGGGCCAGCGAGTATCCGTTGGTGTGAAGGCCGTTGGAGGAGAGTCCGATGAGGGCATCTCCCACCTTCACCCGACTCCCGTCGAGCAGGTCCTTCCGGTCAACAATACCGGTGATGGAGCCTGCCAGATCATATTCCCCCTCGCTGTAAAGCCCGGGCATCTGTGCTGTCTCCCCACCGATTAGGGCGCAGCCCGCTTCCTTGCAGGCACGGGAGAGGCCAGTGATAATTTCTTTGAGCACACGGGGGTCGAGCTTGGCGGCCGCAATGTAATCGAGGAAGAAAAGGGGACGGGCGCCCGTCACGGCGATGTCGTTGACGCAGTGGTTCACAAGATCGGCCCCGATCGTGTCGTGCTTGTCCGTGGCAAAGGCGATTTTGAGTTTCGTGCCGACACCATCGACGCTTGCGACCAGGACGGGATCCTTGATCCCGCGTTTCTTGAAATCGGGACGGAAGAGGCCGCCGAAGCCGCCGATGCCTCCCAGTACCTCGGCCCCGTGCGTGGGGCGAACGAGGTCCCCGATGCCGGACTTGAGCCGGTTGCCGAGCGCCACATCAACTCCCGCGCGCGCATAGGAACTCTTGGCGGGTTTCGAGGATTTCGTTTTTGCGGCAGTTCCGGCGGGCTTCTTCTTGGAGGTTTCTTGGGCTTTGGGAGCTTTGGAGGCTTTTTTCTTGGTGGTCATGACAAGGGTGTTGAGTGGTTCTGCAAATCAGGATCGGGCGGTGATGAGTGTGGGCTGGGCGCTTTGGTCAGCAAGAAGTTGGGCGCTATCCTTGCGTCGTTCCATGATCAGCTTGTCGAAGGCCGCGTCGAAGGGCACGGGGTATTCCCCGGTGAAGCAGGCCATGCAGAAAGAGTTTTTCTCTAGGCCGGTTGCCCGGACCATGCCGTCGACGTCCAGGTAGCCGATACTGTCTGCGCCCAGATAATCGCAGATCTCCTGATGGGTGTGCTGGTTGGCGATGAGCTTCTCAGGATCGGGGAAGTCGATGCCGTAGTAGCAGGCGTGTCGGTGAGGGGGGCAACTAATGCGGAGGTGAACCTCCTTGGCTCCAGCCTCACGGAGATTTACCACGCGGGCCTTAGCCGTGGTGCCGCGGACGACCGAATCATCGACGACGACGACACGCTTCCCCTTCACCGCATCGCCGATGAGGTTGAGTTTCACGCGGACGTTGAAATCCCTGATGAGTTGGTTTGGTTGGATGAAGGTGCGGCCGATGTAGTGATTGCGGACGAAGGCAGGGTCGTAGGGAATTCCAAGCTCCTCGGCGAAACCGAGCGCCGCATAAATTCCCGAATCCGGTACCGGAATGACGACATCGGCCTCGACGGGGTGGAGGCGTGCCAGTTCCCTACCCATGTTCACACGGGCCTTGCTCACAGTCACTCCGCGCAGGCGGCTGTCAGGGCGGGCGAAATAGACATACTCGAAGATGCAGAAGGCTTCCCGGGCCGGAACGAAGGGAAACTCCGAGCGCAGACCCTGATCATTGATAACCACAACCTCTCCCGGTTCGAGATCGCGGATGAATGTGGCGCCGATCAGGTCGAAGGCACAGGTCTCCGAGGAGAGCACCCAGGCATCACCGAGCTTTCCGAGCGAAAGGGGGCGCAGGCCGTTGGGATCCCGGACGCCAATAATCTCATTCTCCCCCATGACGACAATGGAAAATGCCCCTTCGAGACGACGCAGTGACCCAATCGGTCCTCCCATCGTGTGATCCGGCTGGGCAAGGAGATGGAGGACGATCTCGCTATCGACCGTCGTCTGGAAAATGGAGCCGCGGTTTTCAAGCTCATCCCGGAGAGCCGCCGCATTGACGAGGTTTCCGTTATGGGCCACAGCGATCTGCCCCCGCGCCGTGTCGACACCCAGGGGCTGAGAGTTCAGGAGAGTGCTCGATCCGGTTGTAGAATAACGGACATGGCCGATGGCCCGCGTGCCCTTGAGCGATTCAAGGTTCTCCGGATCGAAGACCTGGGAGACAAGGCCCATTCCTTTATGGAGGCAGAATACTTTTCCGTCGCCGTTACTCGAGGCGATGCCAGCGCTTTCCTGACCGCGATGTTGAAGGGCAAAGAGTCCGTAGTAGGTTAGCAGTGGGGCGTCCTTATGACCGAAGACGGCGAAGACGCCGCATTCATGTTTGGGACGATGGGACTCGGACAAGGGAGGCGTGGTTTGGAAGTTCAACAGGATGGTTCGGTCAGGTGGAGGACTGGAAGCAACAAACTTTTCATCTTTTGCCTTTATCATCAAACATGATTTGGAAAATGAATCGGAGGAAACTCTGCGATTGCGATAAATCCGTTGACCTGAGGAGATTTTTGCCGTTCGCTCTCGCCCTCTCCGATGGCTTTCCGTATGTCCGCGACTTCCTCTCTTCCCAGCCTCCCCATGGTTTTTTCAGCTGATGCGGCTGTTGCAGGGGGTCCGATGATTCGGCGTCATGACTCCTTCTGGAGATGCTTCTCTTGGTCACTGGAATCCGTTTTATCCATTGAGCCCTCTTCTCAGAATAGTGATTTGATCCGCTTGGCAAGACGGGAGGAGGGGGAGGATGTCCTGCAGACAGTTCTTCTTTCACTGTCGATGGATTCCTCTTGGAACGATTCCTATGCCATGGCGGAGCATTATTTGACCTCCATGGTCGGTAGGCTTTTCAACGAGACTGAACCTCTCTGCCTCGTCATTCAGAAAGGGAACAGGCTCATCGCCGCCTCACTTCTGGATCCTGATCCCGAAGCGGTGCATCAGCTTGTCAGCGGTCCCATGGTGACCACGGAGTACCGAAACAGGGGTATCGGCTCCCGTCTTCTGCATGCATCCCTTGCGGCGCTTCAGGAACGTGGCCTGACAAGAGCGAGCGGGATTACCCGTGACAGGACCGTGGCGGCCCGCCATGTCTATACGAAGTTCGGATCGGTCTCGGAATCCTTCAGCTTTCCGAGCCTCTTAGATGGTCGCCGTGAAGCAAAGGCTTGAAACCCTGCTCCCGGTCAGGCACTCTCTCCAACTCAGTTTTTACCACTGCCTTGTGGTGTAACGGTAGCACAGCAGTTTCTGGATCTGCTTGTCATGGTTCGAATCCATGCGAGGCAGCCACTTTTCAAGTGGCTTATTTTTTTCTGACCGGCTTCGAGTAGCTGAGTACCTTCGCGGGAGGAAGGTTTCGATGAACGGTTCTGCTTTTGTGATGACTATCGAAATGATCGAGGGCAACTTTACGGAAACGCTGACTTCCCGTCGTGTACCAGCAGATCGGATACGTGAAAGTCCTGAAGATTCCATCATCATGAAGCGCCTCTCGCGTCGCCGTCAGGATCATTTCTTGAACCGAGTGGGGCATACTGGCGAAAGGCAACCCGGAGAGAATCAACCGCGCTTTCCCTAGACCTTTTCCCTCAAGAAGAGCCTCTACTTCCGCTGCAGAGCCATGATGGAAATGGCGGCCTGGAAAACGTCGGGTCAAATGACCATGGAAATGTGTGTCAAGCTCGATGCCCAGATATTCGGCCCCCTCGGGTAGACGTTCCAGGAGCAGTTCCGTGAAGGCACCTGTTCCGGGGCCATACTCGACCACGATATCTCCTGGTTCAAACTCGATTCCGTGCAACATCGCCTCTGCGAGGTCGCGGGAACTCGGGAAGACCGCACCGATATTGCTCGGGGCGGAAGCAAATCTGGTGATGAAGGAAATCGCTTCGGCCAGGTTTTCGGTCACCTTCTTCGACTCTTTGCGAGACTGCGCACTGGAAGGGTGCCCTTTTTTGGAATGATTGCTCATGCTTTGGCGATTGGAATGGATGCATAGTATCATGCGCATCCGTGCTTGCACGCCTTTCCATGGCAGTGCTTCATACCCCGATGCGCTTCCCACCTGCGCCGGCCCGGCTTTTATTACTCCCGGTATTGTTACTCGCGACGGGTTGTTCTTCCTTGGTTTCATCTTCCTCTCGCGTAGTGGCTCTGTACGACCCTGTGCCTCGTTCCATCGAGACCGGCAAGGCCTCCTATTACGGGGGACGATGGATCGGAAGGCTGACAGCCAATGGGGAGCACTACCATTCCGGAGATTGCACGGCCGCTCATAAGCATCTGCCGTTCAACACAATGGTTCGTGTTACCAACCTCAGAAATAGGAAGAGTGTCATCGTCCGGATCAATAACCGCGGCCCCTATGCCAAGGGGCGCATCCTCGACCTCAGTGTCGTGGCAGCTAGAAAACTCGATATGATCAGTGACGGGATCATTCCCGTAAGGGCCGAGGTCCTAAAACCGATCGAAGTGATCCGGAAGCCGAATCGGGTTCTGGATCAGGGGAGATAGGGGGTTTCTTCTAAAAAAGATGAAAAGGTGTTGACTTGGGCTAAAACATACCATCAAATACAGATGTGTTGATTAAAAGAATTTCAAAGCGCTTTCTTTGTTCTTCAGCCCTTGCTTTCCTCGTTTCCATCAGCTCTCTAAAGGCAGCGGTTCTGACTGGGCGGGAGCCTTTGCTGTTGGATCTGGGTAATGGACCCGATGTTTCCTTTCTGGTGATTGATGACTCGGGGCTTTCGTCATCTCCTCTGAAATTTGCATACCACTACTCCTATGATAGCAACAACCCACTCACGGGCTTGGATTTATTGCGCTCCATCACAAGTGATGCTTTGTCGGGATTAAGTGTCGGTGTCGGTACTACCTATTTTGGGGGTAGGAGAACATACTTACTCGATTCCTTCAGTTTTCATGGGAGTACGGTTCAGGGCACGCCATTCAGTGCAGACAATGATTCCGGAATTTACTGGTCCTACTATGTTGCAGGGGTTGCAGAGGATGGGTTTACTCCTCTTAAAGCTGGCATTTGGAGTTATGCACAGACAGGATTAGATGCCCGCCTAATAGCACCCGGCTCCTGGGATGGGTGGACGATTAGTTCTTACATCGACGGGGGCTTAACAACGTTGGATTCGGTGCCGTCCGTTTCTCTGGTGCCCGAGCCTTCGACTACTTTTCTGGTCATTGTTGCTGGATTGTTTTTTGTGTGGGCATTTCGACGGAAGTCTTCAACCAAAGAGCAGAATTGAATGCCACGCGCCATCGCGCTTTTACGCTGACGGAACTGCTGGTTGGATTAACCGTCATCCTTTTCCTTGCCGCCCTGTTGATCCCTGCAGCGCAAAGCGTTTTTGCCTCCTCGACAGGGGCAACGAGCGCTCATTGCATCTCTCAGCTCAATGCCGCCGCTCAGTCCTACTTGGCAGAGAACAACATGACCTTCTGGCCTTACAGGGTCAGCACTAACGGCGGCACCCAGTGGTGGTTCGGTTTTGAGTCAACGGCTAGCATGAGTGCGCCGGAAGGGAAGCGTTGGCTCGATCTCAATCAAGGCCCGCTTGGCCCTTACATTGCTGCCTCCGGGGGAATGTCCAAAGACCCTTCGTTTGCGCGCGCAGGGAACACTTACAAGCCGAAATACGGCTCCACTCATTTTGCCTACGGCTACAATCTTCTTCTTCAGAGAAAGAACCAATTGGCACTCGTGCGCTCCGGGAAGACCCCTGTTTTCGCCACCTGTGCCCAGGTGAACACTTTCCAAGCACCCGCCTCGGCAAGAAAGCCCATGGTGGAGGAATTCTACTATTTCAACACCACCGAAAGAACCGTCCACTTCCGCGTGGGGGGGCAGGCGATGGTGGGGTATGCCGACGGATCGGCGGGATATCTTCCGATGATGGCCGGAACGCTTGATTCCCGGATGCCTGGTGCCAATATTGGCAGGCTAGACCCCTCTCTTATCACGCCTCAGTAAATGAAAATTCCTCACACTGCTCCATTTTCGATGCTTCTCACGTTGATCCTTCTGCTTACAGGGATCTTCTTCCGGCTGATCCGGGTTGATTTGGCTCCTGAGAGCTTACCGAATTTTGCGCCCCTCATGGCTGCGGCCCTTTGCGGAGCGGTTTTCATCCCGGGTTGGCTGGGATTAGTGGTGCCTATTGTGGCCCTTTTGGTTTCAGATGCCCTGCTCAATGTCCACTATGGAGTGCCCGTGGTCTCCTCCCAGCTTCTCTGGACCTTGCCGGGCTACCTGATCGCCGTCGGGCTTGGCTGGATGATCCGTGAACGCCGCGGTGGTCTTCTGGCGATCCTAGGAGGAACCTTGGTTGCTTCCGTCCTTTTTTATCTGATCACCAATACGGGGAGCTGGCTCGGGCTTGTTGCCTATCCCCGGAACTTCGCGGGCTGGATCCAGTCGCTGACCATCGGTCTACCCGGCTATCCTCCCACCTGGGTCTTCTTCCGCAATAGCCTCGTGAGCGATCTCCTCTTTGCTGCCTTCTTTGTCGCTATGGAGCGTGTGATGATCCGCTCGGAATTTAGCCGAAGCATTCCGGCCTGATGTCATCGCCGCGCAAGCCAGCGGAGCGCGGGTCCGATTCTCCGCTGCCAGGAAGTGATCTCCTGGGATCCGCCTGGATGACGATGGATTTGGAAGTCCACCCCGTCCTTCCAGCCCCTGCCGCGCAGGATGGCTCCGAGATCCCGATGGTAAGGCTCATAGCACTCATCCAGACCGATTGTGCCATAGTCGAAATAGATTCGGCGGCCGGCGGGGAGGGACTTCCTTTCCTCCAGATGGAGCAGCATCGGAGAGTGGGGCGGAGGAGCACCCTCCACGCCCTCGAACGAGGTCGAGAGACAGCACGCGGCACTGAAAATTTCTGGATGACCAAGCAGGGTTCGGAAAGCAGTCACCGCGGCATGACCCGTTCCTCCGATCCAACGTGCCGTGGGAGAGTCGAGCAATCGGAAGCAATCAGAGAGAGTATTGATGATCGGGAGAGTGTCGCCCAGGGTTTCCGACGCAGGCATCTCAGCCACGATCATCTCCGGCAACACCCCTTCCACATGAAGTTCGGCAATCGCTTCCTGGGCCTTCAACCCCGGGGTCAGCATCAGCAGAATGGGAAATTTCCGGCCAGGCGTTTGGCTGTAGGAAGCAGGCAGGAAAACAGAGATTTCTTTTCCTGCTACCGTGATTGTTTCGGTGGATTCCAGCATCCCTAATCCGTACCATTCCCCTACTCCTTCTCCAACCTGTAAAGCCACCCACTTGATGACCTCCACGCTGCCCAACCACGAATCGGATGCCCTTCTGAGAGAGCTTTTCACCCGCCGTATCGCACTGCTAGACGGCGCGATGGGAACGATGATCCAGCGCCACCCGCTGACCGAGGAGGACTTCCGGGGAGAACGCTTCAAGGATCACGGGCATGACCTGAAGGGAAACAACGATATCCTCTCCATCACACGTCCCGACGTGATCAAGGGGATCCACCGAGGCTACTTCGATGCTGGAAGCGATATTGTCGAGACGAACACATTCAGTACCACGACGGTCTCCCAGGCCGACTACGGGCTGGAAGATGCCGTCAGGGAGATCAATCTTGCCGGGGCCAAGGTGGCTCGCGAAGCCGCCGATGAGTTCATGGCCGCAAATCCAGGACGGCGTGTCTTTGTGGCAGGAGCTGTGGGGCCGACCAACCGTACGGCCTCCATGTCGCCAGATGTGAACAATCCCGGCTACCGAGCCGTCAACTTCGATGGGCTGGTGATTTCCTACGCCGAGCAGATCGAGGCATTGCTCACTGGCGGAGTTGATCTCCTCTTGCTTGAGACCGTCTTCGACACCCTGAATCTGAAGGCCGCGATCTTTGCCTGCGAGGAGGTCTTTGAAAAACGCGGTATGCGCTGGCCGATCATTCTCTCGGTCACCATCACCGACGCCTCGGGCCGAACGCTCTCCGGTCAGACCGTAGAGGCTTTCTGGAATTCCGTCCGCCATTCCAAGCCCTTGGCGGTGGGCATCAACTGCGCCCTTGGTGCCTCCGAGATGCGTCCCTACATCGAGGAGCTTTCCCACATCGCCGATTGTTTCATCAGTTGTTATCCGAATGCAGGCCTTCCCAACGCCTTCGGCGGCTACGACCAGTCGGCCTCAGAGATGGCGGCGCTCGTTGCCGACTTCGCCTCGGAGGGCTGGATCAATGTGGTGGGGGGTTGCTGCGGTTCCACGCCGGAGCATATCGCGGCGATTGCTGAGGCCGTGCGCCTCCATCCCCCTCGCAAACCCTCGATTCCTCCTGCCGCCACGCGCCTGAGCGGACTGGAGGCTCTCACGATCGCCAAAGGAAGCTCCTTCATGATGGTGGGTGAGCGGACGAACGTCACCGGCTCGCCCCGGTTCTCGAAGCTGATCATTGCCGGTGATTACGAGACGGCCCTCTCCGTGGCCCGTCAGCAGGTGGAGAGTGGTGCCAATATCCTCGATGTGAACGTCGATGAGGGAATGCTCGATAGCGAGGCGGTGATGGTGACCTTCCTGAACCTGCTTGCCGCGGATCCGGAGATCAGTCGCGTGCCGATCATGATCGACAGCTCGAAGTGGTCGGTCCTCGAGAAAGGAGTGAAGTGTCTCCAGGGCAAATGCGTCCTCAATTCGATCAGTCTAAAAGACGGAGAAGAGACCTTCCTGAAGCGCGCCCGTCTGGCCCAGCGCTACGGTGCTGCCGTGATCGTCATGGCCTTCGACGAAGAGGGACAGGCCGCCACCAAGGATGAGAAGGTCCGCATCTGCACCCGTGCCTACCGTCTACTCGTGGACAAGATCGGCTTTGATCCCGAAGACATCATCTTCGATCCCAATATCCTGACGGTCGCCACCGGCATCGAGGAGCACAACAACTACGCCGTCGACTTCATCGAGGCTGTCCGGGAGATCAAGGCGACACTTCCGGGCGCCAAATGCAGCGGCGGCCTGAGCAACATCTCCTTCTCCTTCCGGGGCAATAACCCCGTGCGCGAGGCGATGCACTCGGCCTTCCTCTACCATGCGATTCAGGCCGGTCTCGACATGGCCATCGTGAATGCAGGCATGCTCGAGGTCTACGAGGAGATCAAGCCTGAGCTGCTCACGATGGTGGAGGATGTGCTTCTGAATCGTCGGCCCGATGCCACGGAGCGTCTGGTGGATTATGCGGAGGGGCTGAAAGCCGTGGGTGGAGATCCCAAGGAACAGAAAGCCGAGCAGGCTTGGCGTTCCGGCACTGTCGAGGAGCGCCTCCAGCACGCCCTGATCAAGGGGATCGTCGACTACATCGACGGCGACACCGAGGAGGCACGCACCAAGTTGGGGCGTCCCCTGCTGGTCATTGAGGGCCCTCTCATGGACGGGATGCGCGTCGTCGGTGATCTCTTCGGAGCCGGCAAGATGTTCCTGCCCCAGGTTGTGAAGAGTGCCCGCGTGATGAAGAAGGCTGTCGCCTATTTGACCCCCTACATGGAGGCCGAGAAAGCGGCCGCTTCCGATACCAGCGCCGCGGCAAAGATTCTCATGGCTACCGTCAAAGGTGATGTCCACGACATCGGCAAGAACATCGTGGGCGTCGTTCTTGCCTGCAACGGCTACGAAGTTGTCGATCTCGGTGTCATGGTTTCCTGTGACAAGATCCTCGCTGCGGCCAAGGAGCATAAGGTCGACATCATCGGACTGAGTGGCCTTATCACCCCCTCCCTCGACGAGATGGTCCATGTCGCCCGGGAGATGAAGCGTGCCAATTTCGATCTCCCGCTGCTGATCGGGGGAGCCACCACGAGCCCGGCCCACACCGCGGTAAAAATCGCAGGGGAATACCAGCACCCTGTTGTCCATGTGCTCGATGCCTCCCGCGTGGTCGGAGTCGCGGCGGAGCTTCTCTCTGAGGATCGCAAGGAGGCCTATCATCTCCAGGTTGAGGCGAATCACAAGCGACTCCGCGAGGAGCATGCCGGCAAGCGGGCCAAGGGAGAGCTTCTGCCCCTCGAGGTCGCCCGTGAAAACGTGACCCCGATCGATTGGAGTACGGCGGATCTTGCCGTGCCTGAAAAGACGGGCGTGCTGACCTTTGACGAGATCCCGCTGGCCGAGTTGGTGGAGTACTTCGACTGGTCACCCTTCTTTGCCGCATGGGAGATGCGCGGCCGTTATCCCGGCCTGCTTTCGGATCCCGAGATCGGCGAGCAGGCCACGGAGCTTCATCAGGATGCTCTGAAGGTCCTGGAGACTATCGTGAAGGAGAAGCGCTTCCGCGTGCGCGGAGTCTGCGGCTTCTGGCCAGCAAACAGAGTGGGTGATGATGTCGAGCTCTACGCCGACACGCAGCGCTCCTCAGTGATCGGGAAGTTTCACATGCTCCGCCAGCAGAACAAGAAGCCAGCCGGCCAACCGAACTACTCTCTGGCCGACTTCATTGCTCCACGTGATTCCGGTCGGATCGACACCATGGGAGGCTTTGCCGTCACGGCGGGTCCCGAGGTCGGGGAGTATGCCGATTCCTTTCAGAATAATCATGACGACTACACCTCCCTGCTGGTGAAGGCGATCGGAGACCGCTTCGCTGAGGCCGCTGCAGAGTGGCTGCACAAGCAGGCACGCGATCTCTGGGGGTTTGGCCGCACCGAGAACCTCACCAAGGAAGAATTCATCCGGGAAAAGTATCGCGGCATCCGTCCTGCCGCTGGTTACCCTGCTGGTCCCGACCACACCGAGAAGTGGGAACTCTTCCGCCTTCTCGATGCAACCAAGCACACCGGGATCACCCTCACCGAGAGCCTTGCGATGAATCCCGCCAGTTCGGTTTCCGGCCTCTACTTCGCGGCTCCCGAGTCCCGCTACTTTGCAGTCGGCAAGCTCGGTCGCGACCAGATTGAGGATTATGCCAAACGCAAGGGAATGCCCGTAGCCGAAGTGGAGAAGTGGCTAGGCCCCTACCTGCAATATGATCCAGATGCGGAGCTTGTCGGAGTTTGTATGCCCGGTGTTTTAAATTCCTAAAGCAGAACTAACAAAATCTCGCGCAGAGAGGCAGAGGCGCAGAGTTTTTAGGTTGATGGTAACTTTTAAATACTTAAATGACTTCTCTGATTTTGGGTGACCATCTGGATAATTTTCGAATTAACCCTTTGTCTTTTTATCTCTGCGTCTCTGCGCCTCTGCGGGAGATCTTTCAGTCTTTTCCTAATAGCCTACAGCCTAAACCGCTAACAGCCTCTCTTCCTACATCAAGGTCGCGCCCATCTCGGCCAGCGGTGACCTCTCTCCCTTGGTGAGGGAGATGTGGGCGGTGAGTTTATGGCCGCGCAGTTTGTTGCGGGTGTGGACGAGTCCGTTGGAGCGGCGATCGACATAGGGGTTATCGATCTGGGCAGGGTCTCCGACCATGACGAGTTTGGATCCCTTTGACATGCGGGTGACGACGGTCTTGGCCTCGAGAGGTGTGAGTTGCTGGGCCTCGTCCAGGACGAAGAAGCGGTTCGGGATGGAGCGACCGCGGATGTAGCAGAGGGCCTCGATCTCCAGGAGTCCCCGCTGGATGAGCTGCTCGTAGGGCTTGAGGGGGGTCGTCTGTCCTCCCCCAGTATTCTCCGGCTGCTGGACGGACTGTTTCTTCTGCTTCTTCCGCTCGGAGGCATGGGGCGTGCCAGGCCCTTCATTCCGCTGAGGATGGATGGGAAGGAGCACCTCGAAGGCGTCGTAGATCGACTGGAGCCAGGGGTGGAGTTTTTCGTTCAGGGTGCCGGGCAGGAAGCCGAGGGTGTCGCCCATGGCAACAACGGGGCGGCTGACTGTCATGCCATTGTAGTCGCGCTGACCGGTGAGGTAGAGACCTGCGGCAACGGCCATGAGGGTCTTGCCGGTTCCGGCCTGGCCATAGCAGGTGATGAGTGAGATGGAGGGATCGAGCAGGGCGTCGAGGAAGCAGAGCTGCCCGAGATTCGCAGGACGCAGCTCGATACCGCGCGGCATCTGAAGGCTCTGAGGAACCTTGAGCCGCTGGAAGTGGCCATTGCCAACATGGCGGGCAGGCATGAGCTTCTGTTCGGAGGCCTCGAGGAGAACATATTCGTTGATCTCGAGTTGACCGGTGCGGCTCTCTTCCAGATCGATGCTCTGGGCACTGCCGAAGCGCTGGAGTTCATGGGCCTCGACCTGGATTTTCCGGAGCTCGCCCTCCTCGGCGTCCTCAGCGGAGACCTTGTCATTGAGGTAATCCTGGCAGGTGATCCCGAGGGCCATCGCCTTGAGCTGCATGTTCAGGTCCTTAGTGATGAGGACGGCAGGGGTCTTCTCCTGTTCCTGGAGGGCTAGGCAGGCTGCCATGATCTTGTGATCGACCTGGCTCTTGTCCGGGAATATCTCGATGAACCGCCGGATCGCGGCGGAAGGATGATCGGTGTTCAACGCGTCATTGATGAAGATGCGGACGGTGCCACCCCCGGCGGTCGGGACGCCGCTGATCACTTTGTTGGTCTGATGATCAAAGGTCTGTGTCAGGAAGCGATGCACGGTCCGGGCATTGGCTCCGCGCTCGGTCTGCTCGTTCTTGAACTTGTCCATCTCACCGAGGACCTCGACCGGAATGAAGATATGGTTGTTCTCAAACCGGTTCAGGCAATATGGGTCATGGAGTAGGACATTCGTATCGAGGACGAAGTTCTTCACCAGGCTCGCATCTTTTTTGAGTTTCTTTTTACCGGCGGCCTTACTGGGTGGAACTACTGGAAGGAGGATGCTCTGTTCTTCGGAGGCTTCCAGCGGGGCGGTTCGGTGCATGGTGGGTGTTTAATGATGGAGTTAGTTTATTGACGGAAAGTGGACGTAAAAAAGGGATGACGAAACCATGGGGCGACGAAGCTGCCTCTGTGCGATCTCCAACCGGAGATGCTTAAACCACACCGAATCAATCTGGTGGCGGGAGTTGCTCAACTCGTTCTCTGTATTTCAGTACGGGTAACGTAATACAACCTTAAAATTGTGGCGGTTTAGTCATTTTTAAGATTCGGGCCACTACCGGTGGTGTGATCACTGCATTATCGAGACGATCCATCCGACTGTCGCACCATAGAGCATGTGGGCCACAAGCTGAGCCAGACCGGTGCCCAAGCCCTTCTCATGGTACCCGGCAATCGGGTGATGTTCCATGATCACGACGCAGACAAGTAACATGATGATCACTCCGTGCAGGCTGCCCAGCAGCAGGCCTGTCATCGCATTAAACGGGAGGCGTGAGAGGTTCAGAAACCCCGCATAGAGAAAAGCGAAGAGAAGGCCCATCGCGCCATGAAGTATTAGTCCCAGACGAAAGATCCTCTCCCGGCGACCCGTCATCAGAGACCCAACCGCTCGAACCACATCAATCTTTCCCCAGTCCATCCAGCGTGGAAGCAGTAAGAATACAGTCATCACTGCTGTGCCGGCGATACCGCCTATCAGAAGGGAAAATATGGTTTCCATGACTAACTTTACGACTCTGCCGGTCAGGAAGAACGGCTTAAGGCGTAAGGGATTTGCGTATCTTCACTCACGTCATGTGTTACCTATGTCTTGAACCACGTGTGTCACCTATGTCCTGACCCGTGTCCCGTTCCCTGTGCCCGACTACCTTTCACCTTTCACTTTTCACTTTTCACCTTTTACAATCTCGCGATGCATTCTTTCCGATATGTCGATGGCTCGCTCAAGTGCGAGGGGGTTGATCTGGAGACTTTAGCCGCCGAGGTGGGCACGCCCGCCTATGTCTATTCCTCCGAGACGATCCGAGGCAACTACCGCCGACTTGATGCGGCGCTGGCTCCGCTGGGAGACCGGATGATCTGCTACGCGATGAAGGCAAACGGGAATCTCTCCGTGCTGAACCTGCTTGCCAAGGAAGGGGCTGGATTTGACATCGTCTCGGGTGGTGAGCTCTTCAAGGTTCTGAAGGCTGGAGGTCGTGCGGATCGCTGCACTTTTGCGGGTGTCGGCAAGACGGCTGCTGAGATCGACTACGCTCTGCGTCAGGGGATCTACAGCTTCAATGTCGAGTCAGAGGAGGAGTTGGAAATGATCAATGAGGTTGCGGGCCGGGCAGGTCTGGTGGCTCCGATCGCGATCCGTGTGAATCCCGATGTCGACGCACCGACGCACAAGTATATCTCGACAGGCAAGAGCAAGAACAAGTTCGGCATCGGCCTCGACCGTGCGGCTGCCGTCTATGAGCGAGCAGCCTCACTTCCGAATCTGAAGATACGCGGTCTCCAGACCCACATCGGCTCGCAGATCCTCAAGGCCCCTCCCTTCGCCGAGGCGGTCCGCAAGCTCACTCCGCTGGTCCTGGAGTTGAAGGCAAAGTACGGCCTTGAGTTTTTTAGCGTCGGTGGAGGCGTCGGCATTGTCTATCGCGGAGCTCTCTCCAGCGGTGACGCCGCCTGGTGGAAGGGAAGTGAAGAGGGGGGTGATAACAACAACTCGGAAAAGGAAGGAGAGCGTCTAGCCCCCGAGACCTATGCAGCCGAGGTGATCGAGCCGCTGAAGGCGCTCGGTCTCCGGATCCTCTTCGAGCCGGGCCGCTTCATTGTCGGCAATGCCGGAGTCCTGCTCTCGACCGTGCTCTACAGGAAGTCCACTCCGACTAAAAACTTCGTGATCGTGGACGCTGGTATGAATGACCTCATCCGTCCTGCCCTTTACGAGGGATACCATGAGATCGAGCCGCTAAAGCAATGCTCCTCAAGCGCGTTGGAAAAAGTCGACGTGGTAGGGCCCGTCTGCGAGAGCGGAGATTTCTTCGCTCAGGATCGAGAGGTTCCGGTGCTGGCACCAGGCGACCGCATTGCCCTGATGAGCTCCGGCGCCTACGGTTTTGTCATGGCCTCGACCTACAATGCCCGTCCCTTGCTGCCCGAAGTGCTGGTGGAGGGGGAGAAGGCGACGGTCGTGCGCACACGTCAGACTTGGGACGATCTGATCGTGGGTGAGCGGCTTCCTGCTTAATCAGCGGATCAGTGTGCTGGGGCTGGGGCAATGGGGATTCCCGGTGCTGTGGAATTCGTAGGCGTCGGCGTGGTGGCTAAGTTCGTAGCGGTCGGGACACCTGTAACCGGCGTCGGCAGATTGGTCAGTAGTCCCCGCGCCGTTGTGATCCAGTCCTTCATCGAGGGATTCTGAGGATAGTTACTAACGAGCACCATGACTTCACCAAGGGCTCGGTTGGGCTGGCCAATAGCTGCGGTGTCCTTGGCCTTGCTGAAAAGGAGGTATGGGAGGCGGATCTGGTTGAATGCATCGGCCTGCTGCTTGGAATTGCTCTCGGTGGCTGCTGCCGTTTCCATGGCTATTTGCATATCCCATGTCTGGAAGATTCGCGCATCGTTCTTGGCTCTGAGGGGGCCACGGATATTCTTCTCAAGGATGGACTGGTAATTTCCCGCAGAGGGTTCGAAATCTTTGTTCAGAAGAAGGTCGGAAATTTGCAGCCACTGAACCACGCTCGATTTGTCCACCGGTTGGTTGATTAGAGCAAGCGCCTCAGGGTAGGGTTTGTCGGTCGAAGTGGTTTTGATAGGTGTTTTCTGGTTCTGTATTTGGGAAGATGATGAAGACGCACCTGCCGACCGCAGGGACTTCTGCGATGCCAAGGCCTCCAGGTAGGCGAGGCATTCCGGAATCTGGGTAAAGGCATCATGCTTCTCATCGCGCTGAAGGGCCATGGAGAGATAACGCATCTGGAGTTGGGCGGCATTCTGGAAGGAGAGGCTGTGGAGCAGTTCCTGGTTTTTGCGGCTCCAGTCCACATAGTCCTGATGGCTCTCTAGGTATTTTGTGTTCTCAAGCGACCTGAGGTACAAATCTACGGCGACAGACCCGGAATTGGCCGCTGCCTGAATTTGGGAGATCGCGGCCCTACGGCGGTTGTTTTCATTCGCCTTGGCCTCTTGGTCGACCTTGTCCAACTCCTTGAGAATCGCAGTGGCGTTTTGTGGAACAGGTAAATCCTGAGATATTGTAACCGTCACCCAGAGGAGGGACACGATGGTCGCAAGAAAGAAAGCGGAGCGAGGGGTCTTGTTGGGGGGTAAGTTCACGAGTTGAATTCAAAATCAGCCCTGTCCGCCGGTCAATGGTGAAGAGCGCAGGGTGTGGATCGTGATTTCGGGAGGGCAGTGGAAGCGTGCGGCAACGCCTGCTGAACCTGTCCCCCGCGAGGTGTACCCGATCATCTTCCCCTCCCTCCAGGAACCCGAAAGATGTTCCCTGCGGCAACCGGGTGCATTCCGGTATATGGGAATGCCTCCCGGAGCGCAGATCTGACCTCCGTGAGTGTGGCCGCTTAACTGAAGATCATAGCCTAACGAGGCTGCCTCCCGGTAGGTCTCCGGCGAGTGCGAGAGCAGGATACTGATTTCGTTGACTGGCACTCCTGAACGCGCTTTCGCCAAATCATTGGTCAGGAAGAAGTGGGGGTCATCGATTCCGCAGATCCAGAGGCGTGAGCCATCACGCTCAATGGCGGCGGATTCGTTCAGCAGGAAGGGAAGTCCTGCCGCCTCGAGAGGTTCTACTTTTTCCAAAAAGTCATGATTTCCAAGAACGGCGAAGCGGAGCGGATGGAGATGGGGGATCAGGCTGATCATGGCATTCACCGAGTGCTCGAACGTTTCCGAGACCTTGTTGTGGTAATCACCCGTCAGGACCACGGCGTCGTGAGGGACGGTGAGCATCACTTCACGGATCCGTGTCATCATGTTTGCATCGAGATCACAGTGCAGATCGGCCAACTGCAAGAGGCGGAACCCTTCGAAGGCAACGGGCAGTGACGGCAGGATCACCTCATGCTGTTCGATCCTGAGATCCATGATATTTCGGAACCCCCTTTCCTTCATCCCGCAAAGCGAAATAATTCCGCCGATGCAGGCATTTACGGAGAAAAAGCGCTCCATGGCAAAGAGACCAAGCCCTTGGGCGACTTTTCGCTGCTTGAGCTTTTCCTGGAGCCGAAGCCGCCTGTCCGTCTTTTCCTTACCCAATCGATCGTGAATCGAGGGGGGGATAGAAGTCGTCATCAGATAAGGACTATACCACAACTTTTCCGAGTCTCCCAAAGAAGAGATTCACAGGGATCCGTAACGGATGCTCAGCAACGGCCACTGCAAATGGGGAATCGAAAAATTGAATTAGAAAACAGCGAAAAAGTTTGGGTGGGACTCCAAAAGCTGGCTTTCGAGAGAATGGGCATCCCTTCCATCCCCTTCATCTCTGTGAGTCAGAAAAAGAAGAAAAAAGAGCAGCCCGGCCGGAGTTTTCCGAGTTCCCCCCCGAGACCTCGAAAGTTTTTACGACCGGGCTGCAACCACAAACCAACTTCAGTAAAGCACTCCCTGTGCCAACTCTCGGGAGTGCTCATTTACTCCATCAACCAGCAATCATTGTTCAAAGATCGCCAGCAATCCCTTTCTGCAGTTAAAAAAGTGATCAGCTGCATTCTCAGGAAATGACCACCGACGATCTTTTTGAACCACAAGCCGCTTCTGCTTCGCCAGAGCTTAGGATTCTGGAACTGCGTGCTCAGATCTCTCACCACGACAGTCTCTATTACGAAAAGGCTAAGCCAGAGATCTCCGACCGCGAGTATGACGCGCTTTACCGCGAACTGGTCGATTTGGAGAGGGCCCATCCAGAACTGATCACGCCCGATTCCCCGACCCAGAAGGTGGGGGGACGACCCCAGGGTGCCTTTGCCCAAGTGAGGCACCTTGTTCGGATGCAGAGTCTCGACAACACCTACTCGGCTAAAGAGATCACCGAGTTTGTGGAGCGTTTGCAGCGCTTGCTTCCCGGGGAAGAGATCCCGATGACTATCGAGCCGAAGGTTGATGGGGTCGCCATCGCACTCCTCTACGAGAAGGGTCACCTGGTCCGCGCAGCTACCAGAGGCGACGGCACGGCAGGAGATGAGGTGACTCGCAATATCCGAACGATTGGGGTGATCCCGGCAAAGCTGCATGGAAAGATGGTGCCCGATTTGCTGGAGGTCCGTGGCGAGGTCTACCTGCCAAAGGAGACCTTCGCCCGGATCAATGCCGAGAGGGACGAGCAGGGGCTTCCCACATTTGCCAATCCGCGCAACGCCGCCGCAGGGACCCTCAAACAGCTCGATCCGAACATTGTCGCCGAGCGAAAACTCTCCGCTGTCTTCTACGGTTTTGGAGCATTCGAGCCCGCCGCCGGTGACGTCCTGCCGGAGAGCATGGAGAAGTTCTTCGGCCTGCTGAAGGGGTGGGGACTTCCCGTGAATCCGAGACATTGGACGGCCCGCGATGCCGGGGAGGTCATGGCTGCAATCCGGGAACTTGGTGAGATCCGTAGGGGATTTGCCTTTGAGACGGACGGTGCCGTCATCAAAGCCGACTTGATCTCGCAGCACGCCCGCCTCGGTTCAACCAGCAAGGCCCCCCGCTGGGCGATCGCCTACAAGTACGAGCCGGAGCAGGCCAGGACACGCCTTCTCGACATCACCATCCAGGTAGGGCGTAGCGGCGTCCTCACGCCTGTTGCCGAACTCGAGCCTATCTTTGTCGCGGGTAGCACTGTGGCGAGGGCCACGCTTCACAATGAGGAGGAGATCGCGCGCAAGGATCTCCGGATCGGCGACCGTGTGATGGTCGAGAAAGCGGGCGATGTTATTCCGGCTGTTGTCGGCGTCCTGACCGCCGAGCGTGACGGCTCCGAGAGGCCCTTCCGAATGCCGACGCACTGTCCTGTCTGCGCGGCCCCCGTCAGCCGGACTGCTGGGGAAGTGGCCGTGCGCTGCGCCAACCCAAGCTGCTCCGCGCAGGTCCGTCGCCGGATTGAATATTTTGCCAGCCGATCCGCCATGGATATCGAGGGACTCGGCGAGGCAATGGTCACACAGTTATGTGATGTCGGACTGGTTGCCGATGTGGCCGATCTTTATACGCTCACGACTGAGCAACTTTTAGCACTCGAGAGGATGGGGGAGAAGAGTGTCTCCAAACTGCTTGCCGCCATCTCAGGGAGCCGAGATCAATCCCTCTGGCGTCTCCTGGCAGGACTCGGCATTCCTCATGTCGGGGTGACCGTGGCCCGAACACTGGCAGCCTCATTCGGTACAATTGACAGGTTGGAGAAGGCCTCTGTTGAGGAGCTTTGCGCGGTCGAGGAAATCGGCGAGATTATGGCCACGGCTATTCATGGATGGTTCCGCAATCCTGCCGTCCTGTCGCTCTTGGAAAAATTGCGTGCAGCAGGACTGAATTTCGGGGAGCGGGATACCAAAGGCACCGCCCCTGCTGCCGATGGCCCGTTCAAGGGAACGACCTGGGTGCTCACCGGAACGCTATCCATTCCCCGGGAAGAAGCTGCGGATCTGATCCGGGCGAACGGAGGTAAGGTCTCCGGCTCCGTCAGCGCCAAGACAACCTACCTTCTGGCGGGTGAGGAGGCGGGTAGTAAAATCGAAAAGGCTCAGAAGCTCGGCGTGAAAATCCTCACTGAGGAGGAATTCCAGAAGCTGATTGTTTAATATGGAACTCACAGGGATCCGTAACGGCTGCGAAGCAACGGCCGGGCAAGCCAAGGGGATTAAGGTGATGACTGACTCGACGACGACTTAGCCCCATCCCTTTTATCCCCTTCATCCCTGTGAAAAACCTTTGCGTTTGACTCTCTCACTCCCGTTCGTCTCGCCCCTATCTGGGCTGCCTTCGACAGTCTATCCCAGTCGTTCCCACGGCTCGGCATTCTGAGTTCCATATTCATTCACTTTCTTTCAACATTTCCCGATGCCTACCTCAACCACCTCCGAGCTCTACCGGGATTATGTGATGCCCACCTACGGCCGGTTTGACCTTGCCTTGAGTCGGGGCGAAGGGACACGCGTTTGGGACGAAGCGGGTAAAGCCTATCTCGACTTCGGGGCCGGGATTGCGGTCTGCTCGCTCGGTCATGCACACCCCAAACTGGCGAAGGTTCTGGCCGATCAGGCAGCCACGCTGATCCATACTTCGAATCTCTACCTGACCCGTCCGCAGGGTGAGCTCGCGAAGTTGATCGTCGATCTTGTGGGTCTCGGCGGTAAGGTCTTTTTCTGCAACAGCGGAGCCGAGGCAAATGAGGGTCTCTATAAGCTGGCCCGGAAATTCGGCGCGCCGACAGGTCGCTACGAGATCATCACCTTTACGAATTCCTTCCACGGAAGGACACTCGGCGGCATCAGCGCCACCGGTCAGGAGAAGGTGAAGATGGATTTTGCGCCGCTTGTGGAGGGATTTGTCCATGTCCCCTTCAATGATCTGGCTGCAACAGAGGCCGCGATCAACTCAAGGACTGTCGCTATCCTGCTGGAACCCGTTCAGGGCGAGGGTGGCATCAATCCGGCAACGTCGGAATTCCTAAAAGGAGTGCGTGAGCTCTGCGACAAGCATGACCTACTTCTCATGTTTGACGAGGTGCAGTGCGGCTTCGGGAGGACCGGTGACTGGTGTGCCTGGAGGACAATCGTCCCCTCCGGAGTCGAACCCGATGCGGTCAGCTGGGCCAAGGGGATCGCCAGCGGTGTGCCGCTAGGGTCCTTCTGGGCAGGAAGCCGTTCAACAAAATCCGCTCCTCTCTGCGATCTGCTCGGTCCGGGAACTCATGGCACAACCTACGGAGGCAATCCTCTTGTGGCAGCGGCTGGTCTCGCTGTGCTCTCGACGATCCAAGAAGAGGGTTTATTGGAGAACGCTCGGAAGCTTGGCGATCACCTTATCAGGGAGCTGGATGCGATGAATCTGCCCACGATCCGACTTGTCAGGGGTATCGGGCTCATGATTGGCATCGAGCTGAATGATCTCGCAGGGGAGGGTCTTCCTTCGATCATCGCAACCAAGGCTCTGATGGCCGCAGGTCTACTGGTGATTCCCTCCGGTGAGCGGACGATCCGGCTTCTGCCGCCGCTTAATATTACAAAGGCGGAAGCTGATGAGGCCCTGGCGATCTTGAAGAAGGTCCTGGGGGTGTCTTAGACCTCCCTGAGAAGAGGGAAAGATTTCGCGCAGAGGCGCAGGGGCGCTGAGAGGAGAATGCAATTACTGGTCTCAGCAAATTTGTACCGAAAGCAGTGCAGTCGGAGTTGTCTTCACTCAACTTCAATTTTTCTCCGCGCCTCTGCGCCTTGTAGGTCTCGGAATATGGAGATTCAAGGAGTTATTCGCAAATGCCCGGAAGGGCAAGGTAGCGGCAGCCCGAGTCGCACAGCTCGGGCGCTGGCGCTAAGCCAGAGCTACCGGTTTGGGAAGAACT